>JAIERT010000028.1 GCA_019746735.1 Burkholderiaceae bacterium
GAAGACGCCCACGCCCTACAGCATCGTCTCGGTGACCAAGGCGCGGGTGGTCAAGCTGCCCATGCCCGAGTGGATCGCCTTCCTGGAGCGGCATCCCGAGGAAAAGCACCTCTTCGAATACAGCGTGATGCACCTCATGAGCGAAATCATGGCGCACACCATCACCTTGCACCTCCTGGACGCACCCGGCCGCGTGCACCGCTTCGTGCGTAAGCACGCCGAGCTCTTCGACCGCATCCCCAAGAAGGAACTCGCGGCCTATCTCAACCTCTCGGCCGAGACCCTGAGCCGCCTCAAGCAGCGCGGCAAGATCTGAGGCCAGGGCGTCCCTGCGCCCCGGACCCCCCAAGAAAAAAGGCCTGTTCCGGGTGGAACAGGCCTGGAGGCTGCCCTGTCCGCTCAGGGCAGGTCGACAGAATGCCGCTCAGGTCTTGGAATAGGTGAAGCTCCGGGTGGCTTTCATGAGCCGCAGGCGGTTGTCGACCCCCGTGACGCCCTGGACGCCCGCCGCGACTTTCGCCGCCTGCTGGTGCTCCTGCTCGTTGACCACGATGCCCTTGAGGACGACACGTCCTTGCTGGGCTTCGACCGTGATGTTCACTTCCTGCGTGCTCTCATTGGCCTTGAGGGCCGAGCGCACATGGGCCGACAGCGCCATATTGGCCAGCAGCTGGCGTGAGGCTTCGGACGCCTGGAACTCGGGGCGCTGCGTGAGCAGACGGATCTGCTCCACGCAGCTGTGCACGCTCAGGCGGTCCGTGTTGAGCACCAGGTCGTAGAGCACAGGGTCACCCCAGGTCACGCCGAACTGCTGGTGCATGCGCGTGGCGTGCGCATGGTCGCTGCGGCGGATCTCGCTTTCCGCGAAATCGCGGTCGTCGGTCTCCAGATGGTTCATCAGCCATTCCACGCGCTTGTGGAAGGAGCGCGTGATGCGCACGGTGACCACATGAGGCACCGGGCGCAGCAGGCAGGTGGCGCCCCAGCCGCGCAGGACCACATTGCCCTGGTTGGCCAGCTCGAAGACTTCCTCGGCCGTGTAGAGCGCCATGCTCGCCTTGTCCGTCGTAGCCCGCTCGATGAGCCCCGCCTTGCCCTCGCGCAGCCGCTTGATGAGGCTGGACGACACATGCATCTTGCCGGCCACGTGATCCACCACCTCATGGCGCAGCATGGTGAGGTTCATCGTGGCCGCCAGTTCCGTGGCCACGTCTTTTGCGAGCGATCCCATTTCCTGGGTCATTGCAATCACAGCCATGGTCTGGACTCCTTCTATGCAGGGTGTCAGGGCAGGGTTGGGCTCAGGCGATCAGTCCACGCCGCGCTGGTCGGCGAACTCGTCCTGCTTGGGCGGCCTGACCAGGGCGATGATCTTGGAGATGACCGGCCAGAACAGCAGCACCAGGGCCAGGGTGGTGATGGAGCCCACGAGAGCGTTGGAGAACATGATCGACATCTCACCCTGCGAGACCAGCATGGCCTGGCGGAAGGAGTCCTCGGCCTTGTCGC
>JAIERT010000323.1 GCA_019746735.1 Burkholderiaceae bacterium
TTTCGCCCAGCATCTCGTAGCGGCCCACGCCGTCCACGCGCATGAGCTGGGTGTGGCCGCCCGAGACCAGCAGGGCAACGAAAGGAAACTCCGGCGGGTCAACGCTGAGAAAGGGCGAGAGCAGATGGCCTTCGAGGTGGTGCACACCCAGCACCGGTTTGCCCAGGGCCGCCCCCAGCGCGCAGGCCACGCCCGCGCCCACCAGCAGCGCACCGGCCAGGCCCGGGCCGCGTGTGTAGGCCACGACGTCGATGTCCTTGAGCGTCTTGCCAGCCCCGGCCATGACCGTTTGGGTGAGCGGCAGCACCCGGCGGATGTGGTCGCGGCTGGCCAGCTCGGGCACCACGCCGCCATAGGCCTGGTGCATCTCGATCTGGCTGTAGAGCGCGTGCGAGAGCAGCCGGGGCACACCCGCGCCCGGTCCGGCGCCGGGCCGCCCCAAGCCGGACGCCCCCCCCTGGGGGGAAGGGCGCAGACCTTCGGGGGGAGCCAGGCACTCCACCAGGGCCACGCCCGTTTCGTCGCAGGAGGATTCGATGCCAAGGATCAGCGGTGCCACATCTGTCATGCGACGAGTGTAGGCCAAGCCCCCTGCCCCGCGCCCCCACCGGGGTTCAGCGCATCACGAGACCGCCGTCGACCATCAGCACCTGACCCGTCATGAAACGGCTCCAGTCCGAGGCGAGGAAGAGCACGGGGCCGGCAACGTCCTCGGGCCGCGCGATGCGGCGCAGCGGGGTCTGGGCCACGATGGCTTCCTTCACGTCTTCCTTGGTGGCGCGGCTCGCCTCGGTCGGGTAGACCAGCCCCGGCGCCACGCAGTTCACGCGTATGCCCAGCGGCCCGAGCTCGGCCGCGAGGTTGCGCGAGTAACCCACGAGCGCGGACTTGGCCGTGGCGTAGTCGTGGTAGGGCACGACGGGCCGCTCGACCAGGTCGCTGGCGAGGTTGATGATGCAGCCTTGGGCGCGCTGGCGCATGCCGGGCAGCACGGCCTGCGTCACCTCATGGGTCGTGCGCACCGCCCCCTCGAACTGGGCCTGGTAATCGGCCCAGTCGGTCTCCCAGTAGCGCTTGCGCTGCTCGGGATCAAAGCGATAGGGTGCGAAGGCGTTGTTGACCAGCACGTCGATGCGGCCCAGCTCGGACTGCACCTGCGCCACCAGGGCCTGCACCTGGGCTGTATCCGTCACATCGGCGCGGATCGCCCAGGCATCGCCGCCAGCGGCCTTGCAGTCCGCCACCACGGCCTCGGCCGCGGCCTCGTTGCGCAGGTAGTTGACGACCACGAAGCCGCCCTCGGCCGCAAAGGCGCGCGCGATGGCCGCGCCGATGCCGCGGCTGGCGCCGGTGACGAGGATGATCTGGCCCTGGAACTTCATGATCACTTCTTGCCAGGGAGCAGGTCCTGGCTGACCACGGCCTTCATGTCGAGGTCACGCTCGATCAGGCCGATCTGCTTCCAGGCCACGGCGCCTTTCTGCAGCATGTCGACGTCGATGGCGCCCAGGC
>JAIERT010000054.1 GCA_019746735.1 Burkholderiaceae bacterium
GGTGCAGGCGGGACCGGCTTGCACGTGCGTGAAGTCGATGATCTTGATGCCCTTGAGGGGTTTGTTTCCAGACATGTGCATTTCTCCTTTTGGGTTTTGCGCTTGTGAAATCAGTGCTTCTTGGTCGCAACACTGGCCGGGTTCAGGCTGGTGATACGACCGCTCTCGGTGCCGGCAGTCTCGTCGATGACGGCATTGATCAGGGTGGGCTTGCGCGACTTGATGGCTTCTTCCATGGCCTTGCGCAGCTCGGCCGGGGTGGTGGCGTGGACGCCGACACCGCCGAAGGCTTCCATCAGCTTGTCGTAGCGGGCGCCCTTGACGAACACGGTCGGGGCCACGTCAGGGCCGCCGGACGGGTTCACATCGGTGCCGCGGTAGACGCCGTTGTTGTTCATGATGACGATGCAGACCGGCAGGTTGTAGCGGCAGATCGTCTCGACTTCCATGCCGCTGAAACCGAAGGCGCTGTCACCCTCGACGGCGATCACGGGCTGGCCGGATTCGACGGCGGCGGCGACGGCAAAGCCCATGCCGATGCCCATCACGCCCCAGGTGCCCACGTCCAGGCGCTTGCGCGGCTTGTACATGTCGACGATGGAGCGGGTGAAGTCCAGCGCGTTGGCGCCTTCGTTGACCAGCATGGCGTCGGGGTTGGCCTTGACGATGTCGCGCACCACGTTGAGGGCGCTGTGGAAGTTCATCGGCACCGGGTCCTTGGCCAGGGTCTCGGCCATCTTGGCGACGTTCTTGGTCTTGCGCTCGGTGATGGCGCCGGTCCACTCGACCGGGGGCTTGGCCCAGTTGCTGCCGATGCCGGCGAGCAGGGCGGAGACGCAGGAGCCCACGTCACCCACCAGCGGGGCGTCGATGGCCACGTTGCTGTCGGCTTCGGTCGGGGAGATGTCGATCTGGATGAACTTCTGCTTGCCCCAGTCCTTGTGGTCCTTGCCGCCCCAGGTCTTGCCCTTGCCGTGCGAGAGCAGCCAGTTCAGGCGGGCGCCGATCAGCAGCACCACGTCGGCTTCGGGCAGCACGTAAGAACGGGCGGCGGCAGCGGACTGCTCGTGCGTGTCGGGCAGGATGCCCTTGGCCATGGACATGGGCAGGTAGGGGATGCCGGTCTTCTCGACCAGAGCCTTGATCTCGGCGTCGGCCTTGGCGTAGGCGGCACCCTTGCCCAGCAGGATCAGGGGCTTCTTGGCGCCCTTGAGCAGGTCCAGCGCGCGCTTGACGGCGTCGGGCGCGGGGATCTGGCGCGGCACCGGATCGACCACCTTGATCAGCGAGGCCTTGCCGGCCGCGGCGTCCATGGCCTGCGAGAACAGCTTGGCCGGCAGGTCCAGGTAGACACCGCCCGGGCGGCCGGAGACGGCAGCGCGGATGGCACGGGCGATGCCCACGCCGATGTCTTCGGCGTTGAGCACGCGGAAGGCGGCCTTGCACAGGGGCTTGGCGATGGCCAGCTGGTCCATCTCCTCGTAGTCACCCTGCTGCAGGTCGACGATCTCGCGCTCGGA
>JAIERT010000240.1 GCA_019746735.1 Burkholderiaceae bacterium
AGACCGACCTGGACCTGGGCCACTACGAGCGTTTCGTCGAAACGCGGATGAAGAAGACCAACAACTTCACCACCGGGCAGATCTACAAGAGCGTGCTCGAGAAGGAACGTCGCGGCGACTACCTGGGCAAGACGGTGCAGGTCATCCCCCACGTCACCAACGAGATCCAGGAATACGTCAAGCGCGGCGCGGGCTATGAGACCCCCGAGGCCGTGGACGTGGCCATCGTCGAGATCGGCGGCACGGTGGGCGACATCGAGTCCCTGCCCTTCCTCGAAGCCGTGCGCCAGCTCAGCCTGCGCTTAGGGCCAAACAATGCGGCCTTCGTGCACCTGACCTATGTGCCCTGGATCGCTGCCGCCGGCGAGCTCAAGACCAAGCCCACCCAGCACACGGTGCAGAAGCTGCGCGAGATCGGCATCCAGCCCGACGCCCTGCTCTGCCGTGCCGACCGCACCATCCCGGACGACGAGCGCGAGAAGATCAGCCTGTTCACCAACGTCCAGAGCTGGGGCGTGATCTCCATGCCCGACGTGGACACCATCTACAAGGTACCGCGCGTGCTGCACGAGCAGGGCCTCGACGGCCTGATCTGCGACAAGCTGCGCCTGAACACCCCGCCGGCCAACCTCAAGCGCTGGGACTCGCTGGTCTACGAGACCGAGCACCCCCAGGGCGAGGTCACCATCGCCATGGTAGGCAAGTACGTGGACCTGACCGACAGCTACAAGTCGGTCAACGAAGCCCTGCGTCACGCCGGCATGCGCAACCATGTGCGCGTGAAGATCGAGCACGTGGACTCCGAGACCATCACCGAAGAGACGGTCGCGCGCCTGGCCAAGTACGACGCGATCCTGGTGCCTGGCGGCTTCGGCAAGCGCGGCATCGAGGGCAAGATCAGCACCGCGCGTTTTGCCCGCGAGCACAAGATTCCCTACCTGGGCATCTGCCTGGGCATGCAGGTCGCGACCATCGAGTTCGCGCGCCATGTGGCCGGCCTCCAGGACGCCAACAGCACCGAGTTCGAGCCGCACTGCCAGCACCCCGTAATCGCGCTGATCACCGAGTGGAAGGACGCCGACGGCACCATCAAGACGCGCGACGCCAATTCCGACCTTGGCGGCACCATGCGCCTGGGCGCGCAGAGCTCCGACGTGGCCAAGGGCACGCTGGCCCACAAGATCTACGGCGACGTGGTCACCGAGCGGCATCGCCACCGCTACGAAGCCAACGTCAACTACCTGGACACGCTGCGCAAGTCCGGGCTGGTGATTTCCGCGCTGACGCAGCGCGAGCAGCTGACCGAGATCATCGAACTGCCGCAGACCGTGCACCCCTGGTTTGTCGGCGTGCAGTTCCACCCCGAGTTCAAATCCACACCGTGGAACGGCCATCCGTTGTTCAACGCCTTCGTCAAGGCGGCGCTGGAACACCAGGGCGCGGGCAAGAGCAAGAACCTCAAGGTCGTGGCCTGAGATGAGTGCCGGCTACATCATCGCCAACGTCACCGTCACCAACCCGG
>JAIERT010000284.1 GCA_019746735.1 Burkholderiaceae bacterium
GGTCATCGTCATCTCTCCTTTGCCTCGATCAACGCCTCAGGAGTGAACGCGGTGGACTTGTTCAGATATTCCCTAACTCTGCGGTCGATCAGACTGGGGCGAAATGGCTTGGCTACATCAACACATCCCGTATCGACGCATCCTTGCCAAACTGCGCCTTGGCATAAGGACACAGTGGCATGACCTTGGTCTTCGTCTCGCGCGCCCAGACAACCAGCGCATCCAGCAGCTTGCGGCCTATGCCCTGGCCGGTGAGGGAGGGGTCGACCTCGGTGTGGTCGATGATGATCAGCGTGGGGTTGGCCCGGCTGTAGGTCATCTCGGCGAGGTGGCCGCCCTCGGGGCGGGCGATGAAGAAGGCGCCTTTGGAGTCGGCTTCCTGGTGTTGAACGGTATGGGTCATGGGCCCATTGTGCACAGAGCCGCAGGGGGCCGCCGGGCGCTCAGCCGCCTTCGATGCGGTTGCGGCCTTGCTGCTTGGCGGCGTAGAGCTGGCGGTCCACGGCCTGCAGCAGGTCGCTGTGCTGTGCTGTGCCGTCCCGTCGGGGACGGCGGTGCCCACGCCGATGCTCAGCGTCACGCGCTGGCCGTGGGGTGAGAGCTTGTGGTCCAGGGCCTGTTTGTCGATCAGGCGCTGGCAGCGCTCGGCCACCTTGCGCGCGCCCTGGGCGTCGGTCTCGGGCAGCAGGATGACGAACTCTTCCCCACCGAAGCGGGCCACCACGTCACGCGGGCCCACGGCGGCCAGGCCTAGGGCCCGGGCGATGTCGATCAGGCATTTGTCGCCCTGCAGGTGGCCATAGAGGTCGTTGTACTGCTTGAAGAGGTCCACATCCAGCATGAGCAGGGACAGGGGCTGCTGGCTGGCGCGCGCCTGCGCCCATTCCTTTTCCAGGCTGGCGTCGAACTGGCGGCGGTTGGCGATGCCGGTCAGCCCGTCCTTGAAGGACAGGGTTTCCAGTTCTTGCTGCAGTGCAACGAGCTTTTCCTCGGTCTTCTTGCGCTCGCTGATGTCGAACATGAAGCCCACCAGCGACTCCACCTCGCCCGCGGCATTGCGCACCACGTGCACCACGTCGCGGATCCAGACGTAGCCCTTGTCCTTGGTCAGGGCGCGGTAGTCGGCCTCGTGGTCGATGCCACAGCGGGACTGCGAGACGCAGAAATTGACCACCCGCTCCCGGTCTTCCGGGTGCATGCGGGCCGCCCAGTCTTCGGCGCTGACCCAGCTGTCCTGGCTCCAGCCCAGCAGGGGCTCGATCTGCGGGCCGATGTAGGCAAAGCGCATGGTGGCCCAGTCGATCTTCCAGGGGATGGCCCGGGTGGACTCCAGAAGGGTCTTGTAGACGGCGCTGTCGGCGCTGAAATCGCTGGAGGCGGACATGGGTGTAAAGGCCTGCTGTATCAAATGGCTATGCCGGGAATTTAACGGATGCCGGGCCCCAAATTTGAAACAGCGCAGACGCCCGGCCCGGCGGCGGGCGGGCGCCCCGGTCCTGGCCGGGCTGCGGGGGCGCTCGGGCGGCCGGGGCTGGCG
>JAIERT010000036.1 GCA_019746735.1 Burkholderiaceae bacterium
CAACCACCTCTTCAGCGCCGAGATCGGCGTGAGCTTTCGCGACTACCGCATCTGGTCCCAGGTGCGGGCCGCCATGACGGCCCTGGCCGCCGGGCCGCGGCTGACCGATGCGGCGCTCAGTGGCGCCTTCGTCGATTCCTCGCACTTTAGCCGCATGTTCCGCCAAACCTTCGGCATGACGCCGTCCAGCGTGCTCAAGCCGCTGCGCGAAGTCCGGCAGGTCTAGGCGCGCTGCGCCAGGGCGCCGGCCGTCAGCGGCTGATCCGGCGGCCAGCGGTCTGCCGCGAGGCCGTGCAGCCACACGGCGGCACAGGCTGCATCAAACGCACCCGCGCCCGCAGCCAGACGTGCACCGATCAGGCCGGCAAGCACGTCGCCCGTGCCGGCCGTCGCCAGGCGTGCGCTGCCCGTGGGGTTGACCACGGGTCGGGCCTCGGGCCCGGCGATCACCGTGCCCGAACCCTTGAGCACCACGCAGCACCGATGGCGTTGCGCCAGCTCTTGCGCGGCATGCAGGCGGTCCTGCTGCACCTCGGCGGCGCTACAACCGAGCAGGCGCGCGGCTTCGAGTGGGTGGGGCGTCAGCACCGTCGCGTGGCTGCGTCCTCGGCGTGCGCGCAGCTGGGTCTGCAGCTGGGGGTCGCGGGCGATGGCGTTGAGGGCGTCGGCGTCCAGAACCAGACGCGGTGCAGCCGAGAGCAGGCGCGGCAGCACGGTGCGGATGGCGTCGCCGCCGCCGCAGCCGGCCACCACGCTGAGCGTGCCCGGATCGAGTGCGGCCGGATCGCGCAGCATCAGTTCAGGCTGGCCCGGATCGAATAGCAGGCCGCTGCCGTCGAGCAGGCCGACATAGACGCGGCCCGCGCCGTGGTGCAGTGCCGCGCGGGCGGCCAGCAGGGCCGCACCGCCCATGCCGGGTGCACCGCCGATCACGGCCACGTCGCCATAGCTGCCCTTGTGGCTGGCGTGCCGCCGCGCGCTCGGGGCAGGGGCGGCATTGAGCAGGGCCTGGGGCGGATGCGATGGGGCATCGACGCCGAGGGTGTCGAACCAGACCTCGCCGCCGAGGTCACGTCCCTGCCCGGTGTACAGGCCGGGCTTGAGTGTCAGCAGGCTCAGCGTGTGGGTGGCCTGCACGCTGGTGTCCCAGGCGCGGCCGGTGTCGGCGTCCAGGCCCGAGGGCAGGTCCACCGCGAGCACGGGAACGTTCAAAGCGTTCAGATGCGCGATCCACTGCGCCAGGCGGCCTTCGGGCGCGCGCGAGGCGCCGGTGCCGAGCAGGGCGTCGATAGCCGCATCGCATTCGGCCGGTGGCCCGGTCACGAAGGGCACGCCGGCGGCCAGGGCGCGCGCGTGCGAGGCGCGGGCATCGGCAGGTGCGTGCTCGGCTGAGCCCAGCCAGCTCACGAGGGGCGTCTTGCCCCAGGCCTGCAGGTGCAGCGCGGCTTCGAGGCCGTCGCCGCCGTTGTTGCCGGGGCCGCAGGCGATCCACCAGCGCTGTGCGTGCGGCGCCAGCGCCAGCGCCAGCCGGGCCGTGG
>JAIERT010000229.1 GCA_019746735.1 Burkholderiaceae bacterium
TGGCCCATCTTGCGGCCGGGCTTGGCATCGAGCTTGCCGTAGAGGTGCAGGTGCGTGCCGGGCAGGGCCAGCACGCGGTCCCAGGGCGGCGTGCCGCCGTGCGCGGCCCAGACATCGCCCAGCAGGTTGAGCATGATGCTCGGGCTGTGCAGGCGCGGCTGCACCAGGGGCAGGCCGGCCAGGGTGCGCACCTGCAGGTCGAACTGTGAGTGGTCGCAGGCGTCGATGCTGTAGTGACCGCTGTTGTGCGGGCGTGGCGCCATCTCGTTGACGACCAGGGAGCCGTCCTGCAGCACGAAGAACTCGACGCAGAGCACGCCCACGTAGCCCAGGCCGGCGGCCACGGACTTCGTGGCCTCGACCGCCTGCGCCGCGAGGGCGGGCGAGACGTTGCCCTCGTACACCTCGGTCACCGCCAGGATGCCCGCGCGGTGCAGGTTGCGCTGCACCGGGAAGTTGACCATCTGACCATCCGCGCCACGCGCGACGATGACCGAACACTCGGCGGCCAGCGGCAGCATCTTCTCGAGCACGCAGGGCACTTGCTTGAGCTCGTCCCATGCCGTGACGAGCTCGGCGCGCGTCTTCACGCGGATCTGGCCCTTGCCGTCGTAGCCCAGGCGCGCGGTCTTGAGGATGCCGGGGAGCAGTTGCTCGTCGACCGCGGCCAGCTGGGCCGCGGTCTCGATCACCGCGTGCGGTGCCACCGGCACGCCGCACCGTGTGAAGTGCGCCTTCTCCTGCGCACGGTCCTGGGCGATGGCCACGGCGCTCGCGGCCGGTGCCACCGGGCGATGGGCGCCCAGGGTCAGCAGGGCCGGGGCGGGGACATTCTCGAACTCGGTGGTGATGGCGGCGCTGCGCTGCATCAGCTGGGCCAGGCCCTGCTCGTCGAGGTAGGCGGTCTGGATGTGGTGGTGGCTGACCAGCCCGGCCGGGCTGGCGGGGTCCGGGTCGAGCACGGCCGTGAAATAGCCCATGCGCTGGGCCGCGTGCACAAACATGCGACCGAGCTGGCCGCCGCCCATGACGCCCAGGGTGGCGGGCTGGCCGTTGACCAGCGTGCCGGGAAGGATGGGGCCGCCGTTCATATGGCGGGGGGCAGGCTCATGCCACGGGCCGTGGCCGTCTGCTCGGCACGGTAGGCTTCCAGCCGGGCGCGCAGGGCCGGGTCTTCGTTGGCCAGCATGGCCACGGCGAACAGAGCGGCATTGGCTGCGCCGGCCTGACCGATGGCGAAGGTGGCCACCGGGATGCCCTTGGGCATCTGCACGATGCTGTGCAGGGAATCCACGCCTTGCAGGTGCTTGCTGGCCACCGGCACGCCCAGCACCGGAACCGTGGTCTTGGCGGCCAGCATGCCCGGCAGGTGGGCGGCGCCGCCGGCGCCGGCGATGATGGCCTTGAGCCCGCGGCCCGCCGCGGCTTCGGCATAGGCGAACATGTCATCGGGCATGCGGTGTGCCGAGACGACCTTGGCCTCGTGGCCGATGCCAAAGTGGTGGAGAATCTGGACTGCCTGTTGCATGGTGTCCCAGT
>JAIERT010000366.1 GCA_019746735.1 Burkholderiaceae bacterium
CGTCGAGTTCGGCGCGGCCCGTGCGCCGCCCCACCTGGATCACCTCGGGCACCTCGCGGATCAGCGTCTCGGCCACTGCCCCCACGCGCGTGGCCTCGGCCAGCGAGGTCCCCGGATTGAGCAGCATCGAGATCACCAGGGAACCCTCGTTGAACGGCGGCAGGAAGGAGCGCGCGAGGAAAGGCACCGAAGCCGCCGCCAGGGCCACACCCACCACGGCGGCCAGCACCAGCGTGCGCGCATGGCCGAAGGACCAGTGCAGCAGCCGCGTGTCCTGCCGCTTGAGCCAGCCCACCAGCGGCGTGTCGCCGTGGTCCAGGCGTTTCATCTTGGGCAGCAGGTAGTAGCTCAGCACCGGCGTGACCGTCATGGACACCAGCATCGAAGCCAGGATGGACACGATGTAGGCAATGCCCAGCGGCGTGAAGAGGCGCCCCTCGATGCCCGGCAGCGCAAACAGCGGCACGAAGACCAGCACCACGATGATGGTGGCGTAGACGATGCCCGAGCGCACCTCCACGCTGGCCTGGCGCACCACCTCGAACACGCTCAGCGGCGCGGCCGCCGTGCGGTTCTGCTTGAGGCGGCGCAGGATGTTCTCCACGTCCACCACTGCGTCGTCCACGAGCTCACCGATGGCGATCGCCAGCCCGCCCAGGGTCATCACGTTGATCGACAGGCCCATCAGATGAAACACCAGCGCCGCCACCGCCAGCGAGAGCGGAATGGCCAGCAGCGAGATCAGCGTGGTGCGTGCCGAGAGCAGGAAGGCAAAGAGCACGATGGCCACCATGATGGCGCCGTCGCGCAGCGCCTCCGTCACGTTGCCGATGGAGGATCGGATGAAGTCCGCCTGGCGAAACAGCACGCGCGGCTCGCTCAGACCTGCGGGCAGGCCCTGGCGCAGCTCGGTCAGCGCGGCTTCCACGGCCGTAGTCAGCTGCACGGTGTCGGCCGAGGGCTGCTTCTGCACGCTGATCACCACAGCGGGCGCACCGTTGTAGCCTGCGTCACCGCGGCGCAGCGCGGGCGCGTAACGTACGCTGGCCACCTGCTGCAGCTGGATGGGCCGGCCGTTCTTCCAGGCCACGGCCACGCTGGCCAGGTCTTCCACGCGCTGGGTCCGGCCCACGTGGCGGATCAGGTACTCGCGGCTGTTGAGGTCGATGAAGCCGCCACCGGCGTTGGCCGCGAAGCCGCGCAGCGCCTGCTCCAGCTGCGTCAGCGTCACACCGAACTGCGCCATGCGCGCGGTATCGGGCTCCACGCGCAGCTGCCGCACCTCGCCCCCGATGGGGATGACCTGGGACACGCCGGGGATGGACAGCAGGCGCGGACGCAGCACGAAATCGGCGTACTCGCGCGCCTGCATGGGCAGGCCCTCAGGCACGGCCTCGCCCTGCGCCTTGAGCGGCAAGGCCACCAGCATGATCTCGCCCATGATAGACGAGACCGGCCCCATCACCGGCGACACGCCGGCGGGCATGCGATCGCGCACCAGGGCCAGGCGCTCGGCCACGAGCTGGCGGTTGCGGTAGA
>JAIERT010000200.1 GCA_019746735.1 Burkholderiaceae bacterium
ACTTCACCATGCTCAACCACAACAAGCGCTCCATCACCCTGGACACCAAGAACCCCAAGGGCAAGGAAGTGCTGGTGAACCTGATCAAGCAGTGCGACGTCATGGTCGAGAACTTCGCCCCGGGCGCACTCGATCGCATGGGTTTCCCCTGGGAGAAGATCCAGGAGATCAACCCGCGCATCATCCTGGCCTCGGTCAAGGGCTTCGGCCCCGGTCCCTATGTGGATTGCAAGGTGTACGAGAACGTGGCCCAGTGCACGGGCGGCGCCGCCTCCACCACGGGTGACCCGGACGGCATGCCCATGGTCACCGGCGCGCAGATCGGCGACAGCGGTACCGGCCTGCACCTGGCCCTGGGCATCGTCACCGCCCTGTTCCAGCGTGAAAAGACCGGCCGCGGCCAGAAGGTGCTGGCCGCCATGCAGGACGCCGTGCTCAACCTGTGCCGGGTCAAGCTGCGCGACCAGCAGCGCCTGGAGCGCACCGGCGCCCTCAAGGAATACCCTCAATACCCCGAGATCGAATTCGGCGAGGCCGTGCCGCGCGCGGGCAACGCCTCGGGCGGTGGCCAGCCGGGCGCCGTGCTCAAGTGCAAGGGCTGGCAGAAGGACCCCAACGCCTACATCTACTTCATCACCCAGTCCAACGCCTGGCCGGCGATCTGCAAGGTGATCGGCGAAGACGACTGGATCACCAATCCGCACTTCGCCACGCCGGCGGCCCGCCTGCCGCATCAGAAGATGATCTTCGCGCGCATCGAGGAGTGGACCAAGACCAAGACCAAGTTCGAGGCCATGGACATCCTCAACGAGTTCGACATCCCCTGCGGCCCCATCCTCTCCATGAAGGAGATCGCCGAGGACCAGTCCCTGCGCGAGACCGGCACCATCGTCGAGGTGGACCACCCCGTGCGTGGCAAGTACCTGAGCGTGGGCAACCCCATCAAGCTCTCCGACAGCCCGACCGAGGTCACGCGCTCGCCGCTGCTCGGCGAACACACCGAAGAGGTGCTGATGCAGATGGGCTACACCAAGGCCCAGCTCGACGAACTGCGCGCTGCCAAGGCGATCTGATCGCCCTGCCCTGCCCGCGGTGCGGGCGCAGGCACAAAAAAAAGCCGCTGCAGTGCAGCGGCTTTTTGCATTCTGGCCGAGGCTCAGGCGTCGCCCAGGGGCGCAGGACCCGAGTTCTCGAAGTAGTAGGCGATGCGCTGACGCGGCCCCAGGTACTCGAGCGCGTCGGGCGGCAGGCTGGCCGGCTTGAGGCTGCGCCGGATGCCGATGTGCGGCTGGCTTTCCAGGTCGAGGATCAGGGCCTCGTGCTTGGGCACCGAGGGCTCGTGCACGATGACGCGCGGCTTGAGCGGGCGCACCGTATTGACCGAGACCACCAGCGCATAACGGCCGTCGATAAGCTGTACCACCGAGCCCGGCGGGTACACGCCCATCATGCGGATGAAGGCGCTGTGGGCTTCCCCCGGTTTCCCGGACGGTTTGCTTAGCCCTTTAAGCCGTCTTCAAACTGCACCGGGCTGAGGAAGTCT
>JAIERT010000278.1 GCA_019746735.1 Burkholderiaceae bacterium
CGGGTGTGACGACGCTTGATGGTCAGGGGGACGAAGGTCACCGCCGAGCCCTGGCTCTGGTATTCACGCGACGGACCCGATACGGATATCTCAATCTTGCAACGTTGCGGGGTGGATTGGCTCATGCCATCACCTCTTCATCATGGCCGAGGCGCCCCATGGCGGGCGCATCTTTCTGCTCCACCACAAAGGGGTGCTGGGCCAGTTCACGCCGGAATCGGTGCCATCCGTCTTCACGCCAGACAATGTCGAGGCCATTCGGGTGCAGTTGCACACGCTCGATCAGCAGCCGCATGATGCGGTGCTGCTCCACCGGGAACATCTGCGCCCAGATGTCACCGATACGGCGCATGGCCACCACGATCATGGCTTCATCGAGCCCTGGTTGCTCCTGCATTGCCAGCACTTCGCGCCACACGCCGATGATCATCTCGGGCTCCTGCAACACGCGCAGGACCTGCATCAGCACAGCTGATTCGATTTCAGCGGCCGGCATGGGCCCCATGCTGCGCTGGCCAGGGATGCGTGATGCACCAGCGGTCTGGCGCTTTTCCAGGTAGGGAACGTAGTAGTGGTACCGCTTGCCGTTTTTCTTCTGCGTGTAGGTAGGCAGCATGCGCTGGCCGTCGGGAGCATAGAGGAATCCCGCCAGCAGCGCCGGCGTCTCGTTGTACCGGTCACGGGTCGTGCTGCGCTTGCGTTGCGCAATGATGGCGTCGACCGCCTCCCATTGCGCTGCCGAGATGATGGGCTGGTGTTGGCCTTTGAAAACCTCGCCCTTGTGCGTGATCTCACCCAGGTACAGACGGTTACGCAGCAGCTTGAACAGGTACTGCTGATCAATGATCCGACCTTGGTGAAACTTTCCGGTCTGGGTCTCCCAGGACTTGGTGGTGTGCCCTTCGACCTGCAACTCGCGCACCAGACGTGCGGCCGATCCATGCTCTGCGTAACGGGTGAAGATCTCGCGCACCAGCGCCGCCTCCCTTTCGTTGACGACCAGCTTGCGATCCTTGACGTCATAGCCCAAGGGAGGCACGCCGCCCATCCACATCCCCTTGGCCTTGCTGGCGGCAATCTTGTCGCGGATGCGCTCGCCGGTGACCTCACGTTCAAACTGGGCAAAGGACAGCAGAATGTTGAGCGTCAGGCGCCCCATCGACGTCGTGGTGTTGAACTGCTGGGTCACAGACACGAACGAGACTCCGTGCCGATCAAAGACTTCCACCAGTCGCGCGAAGTCCGGCAGGCTGCGCGTCAGGCGGTCGATTTTGTAGACCACGACGATGTCGATCTTTCCGTCCTCGATATCGTCCATCAATCGGCGCAGCGCGGGCCGCTCCATATTGCCACCCGAGAAGCCGCCATCGTCATAACCATCGGCCACAGCGATCCAGCCTTCATGGCGCTGGCTGGCGATATAGGCAAGCCCCGCATCACGCTGCGCCTCCAGGCTGTTGTATTCCATTGACCTGCCCGGTTTTTCCGGACCAATGATTTCTAGGAAGATGGCTCCTATCAGCAGAGGAGCCCATGAGAAAAAG
>JAIERT010000340.1 GCA_019746735.1 Burkholderiaceae bacterium
CGGGCTTGCCGTCCAGGATCTCGGCGCCGCAGCGCCGCGCCACCGCCATGAACTTCTGGTACAGCCAGCGCTTGGGTGCAGCCGCGTCCTCCATGCGGATCGAGACCGAGGTCAGCATGCCCTCGAACACCCGCGGCGGCGCAAAGTAGTAACTCGGCCCGATCTCGCGCAGGTCGATGCTGACCGTGGCGGCGGACTCGGGGCAGTTGATCGTGAAACCCGCCACCAGCCACTGGGCGATGGAGAACAGGTGGTCACCCACCCAGGCCGGCGGCAGGTAGGAAATGATGTTGTCCGCGGGCACCAGACCGTCGACCTCCACCCCGCCCTGCGCCGCACGGATGAAGCTCTCGTGCGTCTGGCACACGCCCTTGGGCCGCCCCGTGGTGCCCGAGGTGTAGAGGATGACCGACACATCGCCGGGCTGGCCCTGGGCCACCGACTGCTCGAAGAAGGCCGGGTGCTGCTGCGCGTACTGGCGCCCGAACTCGAACAGACGCTCGATGCTGATCAGGCCCTCGTGGCTGTAGTTGCGCAGGCCGCGCGGATCACCGTAGACGATGTGCTTGAGCAGCCCGGGCACGCTCTCGCGCAGCTCCAGCAGCTTGTCCACCTGCTCCTGGTTCTCGGCAAAGGCGAACTGGATCTCGGCGTCCTGCAGCACGAAGGCCATCTCGCTGGCGATCGCATCCTGGTACATGGGCACGGGTACGCCGCGCAGGCTCTGCGCCGCGATGAAAGCCAGGTAGAGGTGCGGGCGGTTGTCGCCCACGATGGCCAGGTTCTGGCCCGGCTCGAAACCCAGCGCCGCCAGGCCGCAGCTCATGAGCTTCACGTCCTCGGCCGCGCGGGCCCAGCTCCAGGTCTGCCAGATGCCGTATTCCTTCTCGCGCAGCGCCGGGGCCTCGGGCCGCTGGGCTGCGTGCTGCATCATCAGTCGCGGAAAAGTCGTCTGCATCCTGCTTCCTTCTGGACTCACCGGACGGCATCCCGCCATCCATGCAAGCCATGGTAGGACGGCGTTTGACGTTGTGTTGTCGTTGCGACGACAATTCAGGGCAATCCCTAGCTGGGACTTACCCGCCCCGAGACGGCACCCGCTGACCGATAAGCTCGCCGACCATGTCCAACGAACCCAGCCTGCACCAGCGCCGCCGCGCCCTGACCGAGGCCGAGCTCTCCGGCATCCCCTGGCTGCCCCGGCTCACCCCCGAGGAGCGCGCCTATGCGGTCAGCGAACTGCAGATCACCGAAGCCCTGCCCGGCGATCTGGTCTGCCGCATCGGCCGGCCCGTGACCTACTGGTTCGGCGTGGTCGACGGCCTGCTCAAGATGAGCGGCGAGAACGCCGACGGCCAGTCCGTCACCTTCACTGGCCTGCCGCCCGGCGGCTGGTTCGGCGAGGGCACCGTGCTCAAGCGCGAGGCCTACCGCTACAACGTGCAGACCCTGCGCAAGAGCCTGGTCGCTGGCCTGTCCGTGGACAGCTTCCACCGCCTGCTCGACCAGTCCATCGGCTTCAACCGCTTCGTGATGAACCAGCTCA
>JAIERT010000044.1 GCA_019746735.1 Burkholderiaceae bacterium
GGGCACCGCTGGCATCGATCATCAGGCCGGCATAGAGGAAGCCCGTGTAGGGGATGCCATCCTTCTCCATGCCCTTGATCGTGGGCAGGATGATCTCGCGCATGGCACGGGCGTGCACGGCCGGCGTCACCACGGGTGCGGGCGAATAGGCGCCCATGCCGCCGGTGTTGGGGCCTTCATCGGCATCGAGCAGGCGCTTGTGGTCCTGGCTGGTGGCCAGCGCCACCACGTTCCTGCCGTCGCAGAGCACGATGAAGCTGGCTTCCTCGCCCTGCAGGAACTGCTCGATCACCACCCGTGCGCCGCCTTCGTTGTGCGTCACACCCAGCTTGTTGTCCAGCAGCATGAAGTCGATGGCCTCATGCGCCTCGACCGGCGTCATGGCCACGACCACGCCCTTGCCCGCCGCCAGACCATCGGCCTTGACCACGATGGGCGCACCCATCCTGTCCACATAGGCGTGGGCGGCCACCGGGTCCGAGAAGGTGTCGTATTCGGCCGTGGGGATGCCATGGCGCTTCATGAAGGCCTTGGAAAAGGCCTTGGAGCTTTCCAGCTGCGCAGCCGCCCTGGTGGGGCCGAAGATGCGCAGGCCATGGGCACGGAACTCGTCCACCACACCGGCCGCCAGCGGGGCTTCGGGGCCGACCACCGTGAGACCGATCTTTTCCTGCTGCGCCCACTCACGCAGCGCCTTGACGTCACTGATGGGCACATTGACCAGGCGCTTGTCGCGCGCCGTGCCGCCATTGCCCGGCGCCACATAGACCATCTGCACCTTGGGCGACTGCGCCAGCTTCCAGGCCAGCGCATGTTCACGGCCACCGCCGCCAATGACGAGTACTTTCATATCGAGCTATTCCTATCCACCTGCAACGGCAGGCATACCAAGTCAAAACCCAGGGGCACCACGGAACCGGCTTCGCCGGGCTGTTGGTGCCCCCCCTGCAAGGGGGGTGGCGCAGCGGCACAGCGTGCCGCGCAGCCTGGGGGTGTTCAATCAAAGCGCGGCGTTGTGAAAAACGTCCTGCACGTCGTCCAGGTCTTCCAGGACATCCAGCAGTTTCTGCATCTTCGCGGCGTCGTCGCCGCTCAGTTCTATGGTGTTCTCGGGGCGCATGGTCACGCCGGCCACCTCGGCCTTCAGACCAGCAGCCTCCAGCGCATTCTTCACCGCCTCGAAGTCGCCCGGAGCCGTCAGCACCTCGATGGCGCCATCGTCGTCACTGACCACATCCTCGGCGCCGGCCTCCAGCGCCACTTCCATCACCTTGTCCTCGCTCGTGCCCGGCGCGAAGATCAGCTGGCCGCAATGCTTGAACTGGAAGGCCACCGAGCCCTCGGTGCCCATATTGCCACCGTGCTTGGAGAAGGCGTGGCGTACCTCGGCCACGGTGCGCACACGGTTGTCCGTCATGGTATCGACGATGATGGCCGCCCCGCCGATGCCGTAGCCTTCGTAGCGGATCTCCTCGTAATTGACGCCTTCCTGGTTGCCCGTGGCCTTGTCGATGTTGTACTTGACGCGGTCGGCCGGCATGTTGGCGGCCTTGG
>JAIERT010000371.1 GCA_019746735.1 Burkholderiaceae bacterium
GGGGACCCTCAATGAACCAACTGACTTGGCTGCTCAAGTGGATACTGCGGGCAGCCATTTTTTTTGCCCTGCTCGCTTTTGCCCTGAACAATCAGCAGGCCGTGACCGTGCACCTGCTCTTCGGGCATGCCTGGACGGCCCCCCTGGTGCTGGTCGTGCTGGCCGCCTTCGCCCTGGGCCTGATGGCTGGTGTGCTGGCCATGCTGCCGCGCTGGTTCAAGCAGCGGCGTGCCGCACGCCGCGCACGCCGCCAGGGCACCGCCGACAGCCAGCTCGCCCTTTCCACCCTGCAGCCGCCCCATGAACCTTGACCTGAGCTGGATCCTGCTCGGCCTGCCCGCCGCCTTCATCCTGGGCTGGGTCGCCTCACGCCTGGACCTGCGCCAGCTGCGCATCGAGAACCGCCGCAACCCCAAGGCCTACTTCCGCGGCCTGAACTTCCTGCTCAACGAGCAGCAGGACCAGGCCATCGACGCCTTCATCGAGGCGGTCCAGAACGACCCCGACACCTCCGAGCTGCATTTCGCCCTCGGCAACCTGTTCCGCCGCCGTGGCGAGTACGAACGCGCCGTGCGCGTCCACGAGCACCTGCTCGCGCGCGCCGACCTCAGCGAAGCCGACCGTCAGCGCGCCCAGCACGCGCTCGCCCTGGACTTCCTCAAGGCCGGCCTGCTCGACCGGGCCGATGCGGCCCTGCTCAAGCTCGAGGGCACGCCCTTCCAGGCCCAGGCGCGTCTCGCACGGCTGGCCAATGCCGAACGCGCCCGCGACTGGCCGCAGGCCGCGGCCATTGCACGCCAGCTGGAAGACGCCGAGCACGGCAGCTTCAGCAGCCGGCTTGCGCACTACCTGTGCGAGCAGGCGGCAGCCGAACTGGCACGCGGTGACAGCACCGCCGCCCTGCAGCTGCTGCGGCAGGCCATCAGCACCGCACCCGCCGCACCGCGCGCACGGATCGAGCTGGCACGCCTGCAGCTGCAGCAGAAGCAGCACGACGAGTCCTGCACCACGCTCGAAGACGCCCTCCAGGCCTGCCCCAGCGCCACACCGCTGATCGCGGTGCCACTGGCGCAGGCCGCCATCGCCAGCAGCCGCACCGTGAGCGTGCTGGCCCGGCTGCAGGCCATCTACGAACAGACCCCCTCGCTCGACGTGCTCGAGGCCCTGGTCACGCTGCAGGCTGCCGCGGGCAGCAGCAGCACCAGCACGCGCGACTGGTACGCTCACCATCTGGAACGCGAGCCCTCGCTCGTCGCGGCCGCCAAGTGGCTGGCCGGCGAGCAGCTGGAGCACGAGCAGTTCCACCCCCAGGTCCAGCGCGCGCTGGACCACGCCGTCAAGCCGCTCACGCGCTACCGCTGCGCAGCCTGCGGCTTCGAGGCCAAGCAACACTTCTGGCAATGCCCGGGCTGCCAGGCCTGGGACAGTTATCCCGCCCGCCGGGTCGAAGAACTATGAAGATCACCCAAGCCCAACTCGCCCAGTCCCGTGTGCTGGTCGTCGGCGACGCCATGATCGACCGCTACTGGTATGGCGCGGTCGACCGCATCAGCCCCGA
>JAIERT010000210.1 GCA_019746735.1 Burkholderiaceae bacterium
CCAGGCGACCGGCCGCGCCCAGCAGCGGGCCCAGGCGGCCGCGGTGCATGGCCAGCACCACGTTGTCCAGCACGCTCAAGCTGCCGAAGAGCTGCGAGGTCTGGTAGGTGCGTGCCACACCGCGGCGCGCGATCTGCATGGCGCTCTGCCCGGTCAGCGCTGCATCGCCCAGCGCAAAGGCGCCGGCCGTGGGCAGGTAGAAGCCGCCGAGCATGTTGAGCGCGGTGGACTTGCCCGCGCCGTTGGGGCCGATCAGGCTGGTCACGGCCGCGGCCGGCGCACTGAAGTGCAGGTCGGACACGGCGCGCACGCCGCCGAACTGCATGGTCAGGCCCTGGGCCGCGAGCGGCAGGCGGGTGCGGGTGGGCAGACTCAGGGTGGCCTCATTGGCGGCCACCGAGGTGGCCGGCATCGCCGGCCACAGGCGCGACTTCAGGCGCCGCACCAGACCGGCCACGCCATCGGGCGCGACCCAGAGCACCACGAGCAGCAGCACGCCGAAGAAGAGCAGACGGTATTCCTCCATGCCGGCCAGCAGCTCGGGCAGCAGACCCACGATGACAGCGCCCACCAGCGGGCCGGCCACCGAACCTGCACCGCCGAGCATGACGACGAGCACGAAGAGGATGGACTGGATGAAGCCGAAGGTGTGCGGCGTGACAAAGCCCGACAGCGGCGCGAACAACGCGCCCGCCGCCGCCGCGCACAGCGCAGAGACCGCAAAAGCCACGGTCTTGATGGCCAGCGGGTTCAGGCCGATGGATTCGGACGCGGTCTCGGCATCGCGCACCGCGCGCATGGCCGCGCCCCAGGTGCCGCGCGAGAGCCAGGCATAGACCGCCAGCGCCACACCAGCCGCCGCAATCGCCAGCAAGGCCATGGCACGCTCGCCCTGGGCCAGGCCGCCGAGCGCCGGGCCGGCAATGCCCATGATGCCGTTCTGCCCGCCCGTGAGCGCACCGGCTTCGACGATGCTGTGCTCGACGATGAAGCCGAAGGCGATGGTGATCATGGCCAGGTACGGCCCCTTCACGCGCAGCGCCGGCAGCGCCAGCAGCGCACCGCAGGCCGCGCCCAGCACGGCCGCAATGGGCCAGGCCAGCCAGAAGCTCACGCCCGCCTTGGTGGTCAGGATGGCCACGGTGTAGGCGCCGATGGCGTAGAAGCCCACATGGCCAAACGACATCTGGCCTGTGAGCCCGATCAGCACATTGAGGCCCACGCCCACGATGGCCAGCAGGGCCACCTGGGCCAGCACGAAGACCCAGTAGCCATTGAGCGTGAGCGCCAGGCTGGCGCCCAGGCCCAGCACCAGCATGAAGGCCAGGATCTGCAGCGGCGAGCCCAGGCCCAGCAGGGCGCCTTGCTTGAAAGTCGTCTTCATACTTTTTTCACCTCCGCGCGGCCGAACAGGCCGTTGGGCCGCCAGGCCAGCGCCGCGATCACGAGCGCGAAGGTCAGGATCTGCGTGTAGCCCGAGCCCAGGGTCGAGGTGATGGTCGCCTCCACCAGGCCGAAGATCAGGCCGGCAATCATCACGCCCCAGGCGCTGGTGATGCCGC
>JAIERT010000259.1 GCA_019746735.1 Burkholderiaceae bacterium
AGCCGCCAATACCGATGTTGACGATGTCGGTGATGGCCGCGTCCTCACGCACCGCCTGGGCGTAGGCCAGCATGGCGTCAAGCACCTGCCGCACCTGGGCATGCTCGGCCTGTGCTTTGGCCGGCAATTCACCGCCCGGATGGCGCAGCAGCCAGTGCATGACAGCGCGGTCTTCCGTCTGGTTGATGGGCTCGACACGGAACATGGCATCGCGGTGCGCAAGCACGCCGCATTGCTGCGCCAGGGTGGTCAGCGTGGCCTGGATGGAACGGTCGATCAGATTCTTGGACAGATCGGCAAAAACATGCGGCGCCTGCAGGCTCAGCGCCTGGTAGCGGGTCGTATCCGCTGCAAAGGCGGCACGCAGATCGAAGTAGCGCCCTCGACTCTCAAAGCACTCACGCAGCTGCCCCCATGCCGGCGTGCCGTCGCAACGTTGTCGCATGCTCATCTCAGGCGGCCTGAATCATTTGCTCGAGCTTGAAGGTATCCGCCGCAAAAGCGCGGATGCCCTCGGCCAGTTTCTCGGTCGCCATGGCGTCTTCGTTGAGCGCGTAACGGAAGCCGGCCTCGTCATACTGCACAGCCGGCAGATCGAGCTGCCGGGCGGCCTGCGGATCGAGCACACGCGGTACCGGTCCTTCGACCGTGGCCAGCTGAGCCAGCAGCTCCGGCGCTATCGTCAGCAGATCACAACCAGCCAGGGCCAGGATCTGCCCCGTGTTGCGGAAACTCGCGCCCATGACCTCGGTGGCAATGCCGTGGCGCTTGTAGTAGCGGTAGATGGCATGCACCGATTTCACACCCGGGTCATTCAGACCGGCCTGCGCACCTGCGTCCCAGGCCGCACCTGCGGCCTTCTTGTACCAGTCGTAGATGCGCCCGACGAAGGGCGAGATCAGCTGCACCTGTGCCTGCCCACAGGCCACGGCCTGGCAGAAGGAAAACAGCAGGGTCAGGTTGGTATGGATGCCGCGGCGCTCCAGCTGGGCGGCGGCCTGGATGCCCTCCCAGGTGGAAGCGATCTTGATCAGCACGCGGGCTATGTGCACGCCCTGGGCCTGGTAGAGCTCGACGATGCGCTCGGCGCGGGCCACCGTGGCCTCCGTGTCGAAGCTGAGCCGCGCGTCGACCTCGGTCGAGACGCGGCCGGGAATGATGGACAGGATCTCGCAGCCAAAGCGCACCAGCAGCCGGTCCACGATCTCATCCAGCGGCCGGCCCCGGTGCTGGTCCACCGCCTGCTGCAAGAGCGGGCGGTAATCGGCTTTCTGCACCGCCTTGAGGATAAGGGAGGGATTGGTCGTCGCGTCCTGCGGGCGAGAGGCCGCGAGCTGGTGGAAGTCTCCCGTGTCGGCCACCACGGTCGTGTGCTGGCGCAGCGCTTCGAGCTGGTTCATGGGCTTCGATTATGGTTGAAATAAAATTACATTTTCGTGTTCCAACCCGTTACCAACGGGTCCCTGGAACCGGCCTGCACCTGGAGTCCTCATGCTCGATCGTATCCGCGCTTCCCTGCCCTCCCTGGCCCCGGCCGAACAGCGCGTGGGGCAGCTCGTGCTCAAG
>JAIERT010000266.1 GCA_019746735.1 Burkholderiaceae bacterium
CAGGATGGCCTGGCGGGCAATGGCGGTCTGGTCGCCGGTGTCCGGCACGTCGGAGGCTGCGGTGGGCGTGGTCATGGGTGTGGGGATGTATTCGCGGACATTCTAGGGCGATAATTCCGCCCTCATGGAACTGCGCGCCGCCTGCCTCGAACTGCTGGCCCTGGTCGACCCCGTGGCCAAGGCCCGGGCTGTCTCGGCCCTGGACCGGCAAGGCGTGATCGACTGCGCGCGTGTCTTTGCCGAGCCGCCCGGCGTCCCCGGTCGCAGCGAGCGCCCGCCCTTGCTGCCCCACACCCAGATCAAGCCTGGCTCGCTCGCCACTGCGCGCGGTCACGCGGCCCTGGTGCACAGCATCGTGCATATCGAGCGCAACGCCATCGATCTGGCGCTGGACATCTGCTGGCGCTTCGCCGGCCTGCCCGAGGCCTTCTACCGCGACTGGCTGCAGGTGGCCTTCGAGGAGGCCTACCACTTCACGCTCTTGCGTGAGCACCTGCTGTCGCTGGGTTACGACTACGGCGACTTCCCGGCGCATGATGGCCTGTGGGAGATGGCCGAGCGGACCAAGGGCGATCTGCTGGCTCGGGTGGCCCTGGTGCCGCGTACGCTGGAAGCCCGTGGGCTCGATGCTTCACCGGCGGTGAAGACCAAGCTGGTGTCGATAGGCGATCATCGCGCTGGGGAGATCCTAGACATCATCCTGCGCGATGAGATCGGGCATGTGGCGACGGGGAACCTGTGGTATGCGTGGGCTTGTGCGCAGCGGTCGCTTGATCCGGTTTCGACCTATGCAGAGTTGACGGTGAAGTATCAGGCGCCGAAGTTGAAGAGGCCGTTTAACTTGGATGCTCGTCGTGCGGCGGGCTTTTCTGATGCCGAGCTTTCCGCTCTGCAATCTGAGTGAGTTGCTTTGATTGAGGTTCGTGTAGGCGTTGCTTTGCCGGGACTCGCCCCGGCGGGCGACCTACTTTCTTTGCGTCGCCAAAGAAAGTAGGCAAAGAAAGGCGACCCTGGTGTCTGTGACCCCGGCTGCGCCGAGGCAACCTGCGATGCTCGCGCCAGGCGGGAGCCGCGCAAACTCGCTGCGCTCAAACATGCGCGTCTCTTGATCCGCCTGCCACTGCGCTTCTCGGCACAGACACAAGGGCGGGGAAGACCAAACAACCGGAGCCCGGCTCACTAGGCGTAATCTCTCGGCGGAAAACACCATGGCTGAAACTTGCGGGCTTTCGCCTGGAGCACTATCTGAGGTAGATCGGGACGAGCGTTACACAGAATAAAACCAAAATGAATGTGGGGGACTTGTCGACAAGCAGCCAGACGGTCAAATACGTGATGAAGAGCAACCGCAGTGGTATGAGCAATAAACCCGTGATACCTGTGTCTTTGATTTTATTCAGTTGGTCAGCTCTCGACGCTCGAACCTCTGTTGCACTGCTTGGCTGTCCAGCGACATCAGCGGAGATCCCAAATCGCATAGGTATGTAGGCCAACTGAAGCCTCCTCGAATTCCTGAACCAATCAGAAGTAGAGGTTGGGGAATTGTTTCACACGGTACTCGACCGGCG
>JAIERT010000314.1 GCA_019746735.1 Burkholderiaceae bacterium
TGTTCAAGGCGCTCCTGTTGGACAATGCCAACGGATTCCAGGTCTCGCTGCAGGATCTGGACGAATCCCGTCTGCCCGCTGGCGATGTCACCGTGGCGGTTCAGTATTCCACCCTCAACTACAAGGACGGCCTGGCCCTGTGCAACAAGGGCCCGGTCGTTCGCAGCTGGCCCATGGTCGCGGGCATCGACGGCGCGGGCACCGTGCTCGAGTCCAGCCACCCGGCCTGGAAGACCGGGGACGCCTTTGTGCACAACGGCTGGGGCGTGGGTGAGACGCACTGGGGTTGCCTGGCGGAGAAGGCGCGGCTCAAGGGCGACTGGCTCGTCAGGCTGCCGGCCGCCTTCACGCCCAGACAGGCCATGGCCATCGGCACCGCGGGCTACACCGCCATGCTCAGCGTGCTGGCACTTGAGGACCATGGCGTGAATCCGGGCGACGGCGAGGTGCTGGTCACGGGCGCCACCGGCGGCGTGGGCAGCGTGGCCGTGGCCCTGCTGGGCAAGCTGGGCTACAAGGTGACGGCCGCCACGGGCAAGGCCGCCGAGGCTGACTACCTGAAAGCGCTGGGCGCCAGCACTGTGATCGACCGCGCCGAGCTGGCCAACCCCGGCAAGCCGCTGCAGAAGGAGCGCTGGGCCGCGGTGGTGGACGCCGTGGGTTCGCACACCCTGGTCAATGCCCTGGCACAGACGCGCTATGGCGGTGTGGTCACGGCCTGCGGTCTGGCCCAGGGCATGGACCTGTCGGGCTCGGTCGCGCCCTTCATCCTGCGCGGCGTCACGCTCGCGGGCATCGATTCGGTGATGGCGCCACTCGCGAAACGCCAGCGCGCCTGGGATCGCCTGGCACGCGATCTCGATCCGGCCTTGCTCGAACGCATGGTCGAGGAGGTCCCGCTCGAAGCCGCCGTGGCCCAGGCCCAGCAACTCATGGCCGGTCAGGTGCGCGGCCGCGTGGTGGTGAAGATCGCCTGACATTGCTGAAGAACACCATGCTGCTCGAACTCGACGACTCCCAGCTGCTGCTGGTCGACTACCAGGCCCGGCTCATGCCGGCCATTCACGACGGTCCGTCCGTGCTGGGCAATGCCAGGCGTCTGGCCCAGATGGCGCGCCTGCTCAAGGTGCCCACCTTCGTCACCGAGGAAAACCCGGCCGGCCTGGGCGCGACCGTGCCCGAGCTGCAGACGCTGATCACGCAAGCGGGCGGCAAGGTCTTTCCCAAGATGAGCTTCAGCGCCGTGGCCGATGGCCTGGCCGAACTGCTGCGTCCGCCGGCGCGCGCGCCCCAGGGCAATGCGCGCAGCCTGCCCAAGCACCTGCAGAAGCCGGCCCAGTCCGCGCCCGAACGCAACACCCTGGTCATCGCGGGTTGTGAAGCCCATGTCTGCCTGCTGCAGACCGCGCTGGATCTGCTGGATGACGAGTTCGAGGTCTGGGTGGTGACCGACGCCTGCGGCTCGCGGAGCGAGCGCAACCGCGACGCTGCCTTTGACCGCCTGGCCGGCGCGGGCGCCGAGCTCGTGACCACCGAGATGGTGGCCTTCGAGTGGCTGCGCAGCGCCGAGC
>JAIERT010000052.1 GCA_019746735.1 Burkholderiaceae bacterium
GCCGGTTGAGCACCAGATGGGCGATGTGGTCCTGGACGGACAGCGTGAAGCACTGCATGCGCAGCTCCCGTTTCAAATAAAGAGTGGGCACACTCTACCGCAGTCCCCCTGGATCGCCCCCGATCAAAAGAGGCGGCCGGTCTGCTCAGCCGCCGGCGCCGGCGCCACGACAGGTGCTTCGATGCCAGCGCGGCGCAGCGAGCCCACCCGCACGCCCAGCAGGCGCAGGCGGCGTGTGAGGTCCACACGCTTGAGGCAGGCCCCGGCTGCCTGGCGTATGGCCTTGGCATCGGCCACGGGTTGCTCCAGGGTCTGGTCGCGCGTCACGCTTTTGAAATCGTCGTAACGCAGCTTGATGCCGATGGTGCGGCCCTCGTAGCCCTTGCGCTGCAGATCGGCCGCCACGCGCTCGCACAAGGCGGTGAAGATGGCGCCGAGCTCGGCCTTGTCGCGCACAGGATGCAGATCGCGCTCGAAGGTGGTCTCGCGGCTGATGGACACCGGCTCGCTCTCGGTCACCACCGGGCGCTCGTCGCGACCCCAGGCGACCTCGTGCAGCCAGGCGCCGTAGCTCTTGCCGAAGTTGGCGATCAGCCACTCCCGCTCACGTGCGGCGAGTTCACCGATGGTGTGGATGCCCTGAGCCTGCAGCTTCTCGTCGGTCTTGGGGCCCACGCCGTTGATCTTGCGGCAGGGTAGCGGCCAGATCAGGCTCTGCAGATCGTTGGGCTGTACGATGGAAATGCCCTTGGGTTTCTGGAATTCGCTCGCCATCTTGGCCAGCAGCTTGTTGGGCGCCACGCCGATGGAGCAGGTCAGGCCGGTGGCGTCGAAGATGCTCTTCTGGATCAGCCGTGCCAGTACACGCCCGCCTTCGCGCTGCCCGCCGGGCACCTGGGTGAAATCGATGTAGACCTCGTCCACGCCGCGGTCTTCCATCACCGGGGCGATCTCGGTGATCACCTCCTTGAAACGACGCGAGTACTTGCGGTACTCGTCGAAATCCACCGGCAGCAGAATGGCCTGAGGGCACAGGGCGGCGGCCTTCATCAGGCCCATGGCGGAGCCCACGCCGAAGGCGCGCGCGGGATAGGTCGCGGTGGTGATGACGCCGCGACCCGCGTAGTCCTTGAGCAGCGGAAATTCGGCCACGGGGATGTCGGCCAGCGGCTGCCCCGCATATTTCTGCAGCAGCGCATCGTCGTCACGCCGGCGCCGCCCGCCGATCACCACGGGCAGACCTTGCAGCTGCGGGTAGCGCAGCAGCTCCACCGAGGCATAGAACGCATCCATGTCCAGGTGCGCGATGCGGCGCGGCAAATCGGAAACGGGCCTCGTGGGGTTCACCCGGCAAGCATAGCGTGCAGAATGCGCAAGACAGATGCATCGCCCCCTACGGAGACCTCATGCACAAACGTGAATTCCTGGCCGCCGTCGGCAGCACGGCCCTGGCCATGACGGCCACCCCTGCCCTGGCCGCCAGCAGCCAGAGCGGCCCGGCCCTGCTCACCGTCAGCGGCGCCATCGGGCGCGGCAACCGGGGCGCGCTGGACCCGGCGCTGGACCAGATGATGGCCAAGCAGCAGATCCGC
>JAIERT010000407.1 GCA_019746735.1 Burkholderiaceae bacterium
GGACGGCAAGCGCGTGCTGAGCTTCACGCGCGAGGTCGAGACCGCGATCTACAACACCATCCCGCACCACCTCGACGGCCTGCTCAAGCGGCATCCGCTCAAGTGCCCGGCCGCCTTCATCGGCGGTCGCCATTCGGTGGAGATGAAACAGGTGGGCATGGCCATGACCGAGAAGGTCACCAAGGGCCGCATCAACATGCTCGACGGCTCGCACCTCTTCCCCATGGAGCAGCCCCTCGCCACGGCCGCGGCCATCGAGGCCGCGCTGCTCAACCTGCAGCGCGTGCGCGAGCTCAAGGCCGCCGGCTAGGACCAGCGGCTAGCGCAGGCCCAGCGCGGCGCGCACGGCCGACTCGATGCGCTCGGGCTTGGTCACGGGCGCGAAGCGCTTGATGGGCTGGCCATCCCGCCCGACGAGGAACTTGGTGAAATTCCAGCGCACCTTGGCGCCGAACCAGCCGGGCAGTTTGGACTTGAGCCACTGGAACACCGGGTGCGTCTGCGGCCCGTTGACCTCCACCTTGGCGAACATGGGAAAGGTCACGCCGTAGTTGATCTGACAGGTCTGCGCAATCTGCTCGGCCCCGCCCGGCTCCTGGCCGCCGAACTGGTTGCAGGGAAAGCCCAGGATCACCAGACCCTGGTCCTTGTACTTCTGGTACAGCGCCTCCAGGCCGGTGTACTGCGGCGTGAAGCCGCAATGGCTGGCGGTGTTCACGATCAGCACCACCTTGTCCTTGTACTGCCCCAGGTCGACGGGTTTGCCGTTCAGGCTGTCGGCATGCAATTGATGAAACTCGCTCATGGCCTACCTTTCGCTTCGTTTGCTATCAAATATGTAGCTTGTCTTCAGCCGCGCCAGTCCACCACCCCGCTCCAGGCCGTGGCCAGCACCACGACGCCGAAGACGATGCGGTACCAGGCGAAGCCGTTGAAGTTGTGCGTGGAAATGAAGCGCAGCAGCCAGCGCACGCACAGCCAGGCGCTGAGGAAAGAGAACAGCAGACCGACGCCGAACATGGGCAGGTCGGCCATGGAGAGCAGCGCGCGCTCCTTGTACAGGCTGTAGGCCCCGGCGCCGATCAGCGTGGGGATGGCCAGGTAGAAGGAGAAATCGGTGGCCGCCTTGCGCGACAGGCCCAGCAGCATGCCGCCGATGATGGTGGCGCCGCTGCGGCTGGTGCCGGGGATCATGGCAAAGCACTGCACCAGCCCCACCTTGAGCGCGTCGCGCCAGTCCATCTGGTCCACGTCGAGGATGCGCGGCGCGGTCTCGGCGCGCGCCTGGCGCTTCTCGGCCCAGAGGATGATGAAACCGCCGATGATGAAGGTCGTGGCCACCACCTCGGCCGTGAACAGATGCGCCTTGATGGCCTTGCCGAAGACCAGGCCCAGCACCACCGCCGGCACGAAGGCGATCAGCACATTGAGCGCGAAGCGCTGCGCCTGCCGCTCGCTCGGCAGCGCCACCACGGTGTCGCGGATCTTCTGCCAGTAGACCAGGATCACCGCCAGGATGGCGCCGGTCTGGATGGCGATGTCGAAGACCTTGGCCTTCTCGTCATGGAAGCCCAGCAGCGTGCCGGCCAGGATCAGGTGGCCGGTGCT
>JAIERT010000195.1 GCA_019746735.1 Burkholderiaceae bacterium
CGCGCTTCTGCGGCATCCACTTCTTCAACCCGCCGCGCTACATGTACCTGGTGGAGCTGATCGCCACGCCGACCACCCGGCCCGAGATCCTGGACCAGCTCGAGACCTTCGTCACCAGCGGCCTGGGCAAGGGCGTGGTGCGCGCCAAGGACACGCCCAACTTCATCGCCAACCGCGTCGGCATCGCCGGCATGCTGGCCACGATGAAAGAGGTCGAGAACTTCGGCCTGAGCTATGACGTGGTCGACGACCTCACCGGCAAGAAGCTGGGCCGTGCGAGTTCGGGCACCTTCCGCACCGCCGACGTGGTGGGCCTGGACACCATGGCCCACGTGGTCAAGACGCTGCAGGACAACCTGGACGAGAAGAGCGACCCCTTCTACGCCAGCTTCGGCACACCGGCCGTGCTCAAGACCCTGATCGAGATGGGCCACCTGGGCCAGAAGAGCAAGGCCGGTTTCTACAAGAAGGTCGGCCGCGACATCCTGCGCTTCGACCTGGAGAGCAAGGACTACGTGCCCGGCGGTGAGAAGGCCGACGCGGTCTATGAGCGCATGCTCAGGAAGCCGGCGGGCGAGCGTCTCAAGCTGCTGCGCAACGCCGAAGGCGCACAGGGCCGCTTCCTCTGGGCCATCCTGCGCAACAGCTTCCATTACGCCGCCGTGCACCTGGCCACCATCGCCGACACCGCCGCCGACGTGGATCTGGCCATGCGTTGGGGCTTCGGCATGAGGCAGGGCCCCTTCGAGCTCTGGCAACAGGCCGGCTGGCTCGAAGTGGCCAAGATGATCCAGGAAGACATCGATGCCGGCAAGGCGTTGAGCAAGGCGCCGCTGCCCAAGTGGGTGTTCGAGGGCCCGGTGGCCAAGGCCGGGGGGGTGCACACGCCCGAGGGTTCCTTCAACCCGACCACGGGCAAGTTCCAGCCGCGCAGCAATCTGCCGGTCTATGGCATCCAGTACTTCCGCGAAAGCCTGCTGGGCGACGGCTCGGTCGACTACAAGACGGCGGGCAAGACCCTGCACGAGGACGAGGCCATCCGCATCTGGACCCTGGACGAGAACCGCGAGGCCGTGACTGGCAGCGTGCTGATCGCCAGCATCAAGAGCAAGATGCACGCGATTGGCCCCGGTGTGGTTGAAGGACTGATGCGTGCCGTGGACATCGCCGAGAAGGATTACCAGGGCCTGGTGATCTGGTCCGGCGACGAGCCTTTCAGCGTCGGCGCGGACCTGCAGGCGACGATGCCGGCCTTCATGGTCGCGGGCGTGGGCGCCATCGAGGGTGCCGAGCATGAGATGCAGCAGATGATGCTGCGCCTGCGTTATGCCGGCGTGCCCGTGGTGGCCGCCGTGCGCGGCATGGCCCTGGGCGGCGGCTGCGAGCTGGCCGTCCACGCTGCACGCCGTGTGGTGGCGATGGAAAGCTATATCGGCCTGGTCGAGGTCGGTGTGGGCCTGGTGCCCGGCGCCGGCGGCCTGACCTATATCGCGCGCCGTGCCGCCGAGAATATGGCCACCTCCACCGGCAAGGACATCCTGCCGTTCCTGACCGAAGGCTTCACCGCCGCCGCCATGGCCAAGGTGGGCACCAGCGCGCTGGAATCGCGCAAGCTCGGCTA
>JAIERT010000232.1 GCA_019746735.1 Burkholderiaceae bacterium
AATTGATTTCCAAGTCAACACGCTGGCAAAGAACCGCCTTGGCCCTGGCCTCTGCCTCGGTTCTCGGTTTGTGGGGGTCAGGGGCGTCCGCGCTCTCCTTGGGACGGCTCAACGTCCAGTCGGCGCTCGGTGAGCCGCTGCGCGCCGAGATCGAGATCCTGGAGATCAACGAGGAAGAGGCTTCCTCGCTGCAGCCTCGCGTCGCGCTGCCGGACTCCTTCCGGGCCAGCGGCATGGAGTACAGCCAGGCCCTCAACGGCCTGCAGATCAGCCTGCAGCGCCGGCCCAATGGCCAGCGCTATCTGCGCCTGAGCAACTCCCGCCCGGTCAATGAACCCTATGTGGATCTGATCCTCGAGACCAGCTGGTCCTCGGGTCGCGTGGTGCGTGACTACACGATGCTGTTCGACCCGCCGACCCTCAACGGCGCCCCGGCCGTGGCCCCGCAGGCGCCCCAGGTGAGCTCGGTCCCGATCCGTATCGCACCGCCGCCCGCTCCCGCCGCAGAAGTCCCCGCCGCGGCGCCGACCGCTTCGGCACCGGCCGAAACAGCCCCCAGTGCCGCCCCTCCGGCGGCTCCTGCGGAAGCCGCCCCCAGCCCCGCCACCGCAAGCAGCCCGACCCCGGCGCCTGTGGCCGTGGAACCCGCTCCCAGCAGCCCTGCCGCACCTGCCGCACCTGCCGCACCTGCCGTGGTCGGCCGCACCAGCGTCACCGTCAAGAACGGTGATACAGCCGGCAAGCTGGCCCTGGCACAGAAGCCCGCTGATGTGTCGCTGGACCAGATGTTGCTGGCCATGCTGCGCGCCAATCCCGAGGCCTTCGTCGCCGGCAACGTCAATCGCCTGCGCAAGGGCGCGGTGCTGGACATACCTGGCAGCGAAGAGGCCCAGGCCACTTCCGCAGAGGAAGCGCGACAGATCATCGTTGCCCAGAGCAAGGATTTCAACGAATACCGCCGCCGTCTGGCGGCCAGCGCCCCGTCCAGCCCCGAGGCCGAAGCCGACCGCAAGAGCAGCGGCAGCGTGCAGCCCCAGGTCGAGGAGAAGAAGGCCGCCGCGCCCGCACCCGACAAGCTAACCCTGTCCAAGGGCGCCGTGCAGCCCCAGACCGCCGACCAGCTGGCCCAGGAACGCAGCGCCAAGGAAGCCGCCGCCAAGACCGAGGCCCTGTCGAAGAACGTCGCAGAACTCGAGAAGCTGAGCAAGGCTGCCACGCCGGCTCCGGCCCCGACACCGGCCCCCGAGGTCCGCACGCCTGCAGCGCCCGCCGCTGCCACACCGGCCCCGGCCCCCGCTCCCACGCCTGCGCCGGCCGCAACCCCGAGCCCTGCGCCGGCGCCCCAGGTTGCTGCAGCGCCTACACCGCCCGTCAGCGCACCGGCACCTGCAGCACCTGCGCCGGCGGCTGCCCCGGCCCCAGCGCCGCGTCCTGCAGCTCCCCCGCCGGCCGCCCCCGTGGTGGAAGAGCCGTCCCTGGTGGACGAATTGCTCGACAACCCGATGATTCCGGCCGCAGCAGGTGGTCTCATCGCCCTGCTGGCGGGCTATGCCTTCTACCGCAGCCGCCAGCGCAAGAACGCCGGGCAGGTTGACAGCGCCTACCTGGAGAGCCGACTCCAGCCTG
>JAIERT010000151.1 GCA_019746735.1 Burkholderiaceae bacterium
CGGGACGGTTGGGCCCGAGGATGTAGCCGATCACCTGCGGGATGACCCCGACGGCGATGCCGACCAAGATGAACAGGAGGACGGGGAGGTACTGATCGAGGTTCATCTTGAAATGCTGATCACCGTTGGTGCCGGCCGGGCGCTGCCCGGCCGGTCGTTATCTGGTGCCGTCGGCGAGACTCGAACTCGCACAGCTTTCGCCACTACCCCCTCAAGATAGCGTGTCTACCAATTTCACCACGACGGCTAGTCTCTGATGCCGGCCTCGCATGAGGGTTGATTTCGGCTCAACCGGCAGCCTCAGAGTTTACCCCGAATTACCCTCTCTCCTCGAGGAGAAATTCGGGAAATCTTGACTCAGGTCATCGCGCCGGAATTTGCGCGGGGCCCGGTGCGGCAGGTGCCGCGGGTTCGGCTGCGGGCGCAGTGCCGGCCGGCGCGGCTCCCGGAATCTGGGATGCCGTTTCAGGCACAAGCGGCGCCGTCACGGCGGGGTTCTCCAGCACACTGCCCGTGCTGGCAGGCTTGGCATTGCCGACATAGGCCAGCGCCAGTGTGCAGAGGAAGAACACCGTGGCCAGCACGGCCGTGGTGCGCGAGAGGAAGTTGGCACTGCCGCTGGCGCCGAAGAGGCTGCCCGACGAGCCGCTGCCGAAGGCAGCGCCCATGTCGGCGCCCTTGCCATGCTGGACCAGCACCAGGCCGATCATGGCCACAGCGGCGAGGATCTGCACCGTGATGAGGATGGATACGACGAGACTCATGTTCACTCCTAAATTCGTAGCATTCTTGGCCCGGCCTCAAGCGGCCGCGGCGATGATGGTCAGGAAATCCGGGGCCTTGAGCGAGGCGCCGCCGATCAGGCCGCCGTCGATGTCGGGCTGGGCCAGCAGCTGCGCGGCGTTGGCCGCGTTCATGCTGCCACCGTAGAGGATCTTCACGCGCTCGGGATGCGGCGTGGCCGCCTTGAGCTGCGCCCGCAGCACGGCATGCACCGCCTGCGCCTGCTCGGGCGTGGCGGTCTTGCCGGTGCCGATGGCCCAGACGGGCTCGTAGGCCACGACGATCTCGCTGATGCAGTGGCCGTTGAGGTGGATCACTGCCGCCAACTGGCGCTTGACCACCTCTTCCGTCTTGCCCGCCTCGCGCTCGGCCAGGGTCTCGCCCACGCAGACGATGGGTGTGACACCGTTGGCCAGCACACGCTGGGCCTTGGCAGCCACCGCGGCATCGGTCTCGCCATGGTACTGGCGGCGCTCCGAATGGCCGACGATGGCGTAGCGCACGCCAAAGTCCTTGAGCATGGCCACCGAGACCTCACCGGTGTAGGCGCCCAGCTCGTGGGCCGACACGTCCTGGGCGCCGAGCTCCACCGGGCTCGTGGCCAGCAGGGCCTGGCACTGGGCGAAGTACGGCGCCGGCACGCAGACCGCGATGTCACAGGCCGGGTCCTTGAGGCCCGAAAGAATGCCCTTGAGCAGCGTCTGGTTGGCCGCCAGACTGCCGTTCATCTTCCAGTTGCCGGCGATCAGCTTGCGGCTCATGCCTGCCCCCAGGTCAGCACGATCTTGCCGATGTGCTGGTTCGACTCCATCAGCGCATGCGCCTTGGCCGCACCGCTGCCGGTG
>JAIERT010000252.1 GCA_019746735.1 Burkholderiaceae bacterium
GCGTGCCCTCGCCGCACTGCACGGCCAGGCGCAGCGGCGCGGGCGAGGATTCGCGTTGCGCGTCGAGCGGGCGCAGGGCGAACAGCAGGGCCTGTGCCGTTTGGCCGTTGAGCTGCAGGCGCCGGAGCTGCTCGCTGCGCGCCTGCGGCAGCCAGGCCAGCAGCGCGCCCAGCTCACGGCAGCGCAGGGCCTGCTCGGCGGCCCAGAGGCGTTCGGCCGGGCTGCGCGCCTCGATGCGCAGCACGCGGTCCGGCGCGATGCCGAGTGCGGCGAGCACGGGCAGGTACGGCAGGTGCGGCGCGCCCACCAGCACCAAGGAGCCGCGCTGCGCGGCGGCCTGCAGCGCGGGCAGCAGCAGGCGCCATTCATGCAGGCCGCCTTGCGCCTGCAGGATTTCCGTCAGGCTGCCCAGCGGCCAGCCGCCGCCGGGCAGCTGGGCGTCGAGCACGGCGTGGCCGCTGGACTGCACGGCCTGCGGCGTGCGGGCCAGCTGGTCAGCGCGCCAGACGCCCGCAAGTTCATCCGGGGACGGCGGGGCCTGGAGGGAGCGCAGCACGGCAGCCATGACGCAGCTTCACAGCGGCAGCAGCTCGGCCGTGCCCGAGAGCAGGGGGCGGCAGAGGATCTTGTAGCCGTCGGCGTCGAAGCCGGCGGCGGGCTGGTCCAGCGCGCGGGCCTGGGCCAGGGTGTCGGCACTGCCGAGGTAGCACCAGTTGCGAATGACGTGGATCTGCTCCAGGCCTTCCTCGTCGCGCTCGCGCAGGCCGATGGCACCGGCGTGCGGCCAGCAGGCCACGCGCAGGGTGTCGAGCGCTGCGATCAGACGCGCCTGGTGCGCGGCCAAGGTCTCGTCGCCACGGCACACGCCGGCGCACTGGTGCAGCGCGGCGCGGAAGCAGGCGCGCCCCGGCGCGAGCTTCTCCAGGCCGAGCGCGCCGTAGCAGAGCTTGTGCAGATCGGCCAGCGCGCGCAGGCCGTCGAGCGCGGCGTGGCGGCTGCTGTAGAGGCCGAAGAGATCGGGCGTGGTGGCGAAGTTGTGCGTGCGTGCGTCCACCACCTCGGGGCGGCCTGTGGCGCTGAGGCGCAGGGCGCAGAGCTGGCGGCTGCGGCGCAGCTTCTGGTTGTAGAGCGGCTGCTGCTGCTTGATGAGGCTGGCCTCGAGCAGCAGCGCGCCCACCTCGCCCGCGGTGCGCTGGTGCGTGATGCGGCGTGTCTGGCGCAGCATGCGGGCTTCGTCCGGGTTGCGCAGATGCGAGAGCACGCGCGCGCGCAGGTTCACGCTCTTGCCGATGTAGAGCGGAAGCTGGTCGGCCGGCTCGCCGTGGAAGGTGTAGACGCCGGGCAGGGGCGGCAGGGCCTCCACGCTCTCGCGCAGGTGCTCGGGGTAGGCGTAGATGCGGGCTTCGTCGAACTCAGGGCGGCGGCGGGCGGGGATGTGCATGGCGATCAACACGACAAGCGGGGCGCGGCACGGCCTGCGCAGCCCGGATGTGCATCTTGCCACAACACTGTTGATAAAACCAGTACACCCTGAAAAGCCTTACTGCGTCTGGTTTGCAATCAGATTCCCCAAGACCTCGGGCTTGCGTCCAGAGCGTGATGGACGACAATGCGGGCTGTCTGCCACAACAAGGAAAAGGAAGGTCCCATGAAA
>JAIERT010000023.1 GCA_019746735.1 Burkholderiaceae bacterium
AACTGCGCCTACCAGGACGGCGAGCACCAGGCCTACCCCGCGGGGCTGGGGCGCGCGCTGCAGGGCGCCTGGCTGGCCCTGCTCGTGGTGGTGGGCGTGGCCTGGTGGGCGCTGGGCCTGCGCGTGGCGCAGCATGGTTGGTCCGAGGACCGGCTGTGGGCGGCACTGGTCGCCATGCTGGCGGCGGTGTATGCCATCGGTTATGCGCTGTCGTGGCTCAAGCGCGAACGCTGGATGTCGGCCATGGGCCCGACCAACATCGTCGCGGCGCTGCTGCTCTGTGTGGGCCTGCTGGTCTATGTGGCGCCGCCCACGCATGTGCGCAAGCTGGCCGTGGCCGCGCACCTGGCGCACGTGCAGCAGCAGAAGGCGGGCGCAGACGGCAAGGCGATCGAACCCGACTGGCACTACCTGCGCTGGGAGTCCGGCCGCTATGGCCGCGAGGCCCTGCAGGCCATGGCCGCGGGGCAGGGCGTGCCGGCGGGCCAGGGCTGGGAGCGCAAGGCCGAGCGCCTGTTGGCCGAGACCAGCCGCTACAACCCGCAACCGCAGAAGCAGATGAACGCCGAGGAGCTGGCGCAGAAATTCCGTGTGTATCCCCAGGGGCGCGCGCTGCCCGAGGGTTTTGTGCCCTTCCTCCAGCAGGACAAGAGCTGGGAGCTGCGCCAGTGCCTGCAGAGCGCGGCGGGCTGTCCTGTGTGGCTGGGTGATCTGGACGGTGATGCGCGTGAAGAGCTGCTGGTCTTTGCCAACGGCTGGAACGGCGCGGTCTATATGCAGACCGGCCAGACCAGCGAGGGCTGGCGCCGCGCCGGCAGCTTCAATGTGCCGGGCGCCAAGGGCCGCTTCGAGGCCGCCGAGCTGGACCGCGCGCAGGTGGTGCCGCCACAGTGGCAGGACCTGGAGATCCAGGGGCGGCGGCTGCGGGTGCAGGTGGGGCCCTGAGTCCGGCGCCCAGCAGGACGCTTGGGCAGGAGCGCAGGCGACTTTTGGTATTAAAAGTTAGTAGAAATCGTTCTCATTTAGAGTATGATTGCCTCCTTTCATTTGGAGGGGATCGCGATGTCGGGGTTGTACAAGGGGGTTGGGAATTTCAGGAAACATCAGCTGGCGCTGGCTGCGCTGACCGTGCTGTGTGCCGGTCTGGCACAGGCCCAGCAGCAGGAAGCCACGCTGGGCAGCGTGGAGGTGGTCGCGCCGGCCGTGTTCGGCGTGACCCAGAACCTGGGCGCGAAGGTGGGCGCGGGCGCGCTGGGCAACGTGACCCAGAAAGACACGCCGTTCTCCAGTGCCGTGGTCACGAACGAACAGATCCTGGAGCAGGGCTCGCAGAAGCTCGGCGATCTGTTCATCCAGGACGCTTCTGTGTCCGACAACACCGGTGCCAACACCGCCTGGAGCACCTACCTCTCGGTACGCGGTCTGGAGCTGGACTGGCAGACCTCCTGGCGCCTGGACGGCAAACCCTTCCTCGCCTATTCGACGACGCTGCCCTATGAACACTTCGAGCAGATCGAGCTCTTCAAGGGCGCCTCGGGCTTCATGTACGGCTTCGGCGCACCGGGCGGCATCATCAACTACGTGAGCAAGAAGCCCACGGACACGCCGACGCGCAACGTGACCCTGGGCTACGCGAGCAGCAGCCTGCTGCGGGCCA
>JAIERT010000397.1 GCA_019746735.1 Burkholderiaceae bacterium
TGCGGGATGCCCGTGGCGAACTCCAGGATCTCGATGCCGCGCGTCACCTCGCCCTGCGCATCCGTGAAGACCTTGCCATGCTCGGCCGTGATCAGGCGCGCGAGCTCGTCGCGGTGCTGGTTCATGAGCTCCAGGAACTTGAAGAGGATGCGCGCGCGGCGCAGCGGCGAGGTGCCGGCCCAGGCCGGAAACGCCGCTTGTGCCGCGGCGACCGCCTTGTCGACCTCGGCCTTGCTGGCCAGGGCGGCCTTGCCGCTCACGGCGCCGGTGGCGGGGTTGTAGACGTCCTGGTGGCGGCCCGAGGTGCCGGCCACGATCTTGCCGGCGATGTAGTGGTCAATATTTGCAATGCTCATGAGGCTGTCTCCAAAAGATGCCCAATTTTCGGGCAAAGCACGCTGCTTTTCCAATGATTTGCACTGAACAGTGATATAAATTCTGCAAATATGAATGGGCTGCCGGATCAACAAACCCTGCGCGCCTTTGTCGCCGTGGCGCGCGAGGGCAAGGTCTCGCGCGCGGCCGAGCGCCTGCACCTGAGCCAGCCCGCCGTGAGCCTGCAGCTCAAGGCCCTGGCCGAGAGCACGGGGCTCACGCTCTTCACCCGCACCCCGCACGGCCTGGCCCTCACGCCCGACGGCGCGGCGCTGCTGCCCCAGGCCGAGAAGGCCCTGGCCGCGCTGGCCGATTTCGGCCAGGCCGCGCAGAGCCTGCACAGCACGGTGCGTGGCCGCCTGCGCATCGGCACCATCCTCGACCCCGAGTTCATCCGCCTCGGCGCCTTTCTCAAGGAACTGGTCGAGAGTGCGCCGCAGATCGAGACCGAGCTGCGCCAGGGCATGAGCGGCGAGGTGCTGGCCCAGATCGGCCGCGGCGAGCTGGACGTGGGCTTCTACCTCGGCCTGCCCGGCGAGATGGGCGAAGACGCGGCCTACGAACTGCGCGAACTCTCGCGCTTCACCTACCGCGTGCTCGCACCCGCAGGCTGGGGCGAACAGGTGCTGGGCCGCGACTGGAAGGCCCTGGCCGCCCTGCCCTGGATCGCCACCCCGCCGGCCTCGGCCCACCATCGCCTGCTCGCGGGTGTGTTCGCCCCTTTGGGTGTCAGCCCGCGCCAGGTCGCGCTGGTGGACCAGGAGGCGTCGATGCTGGACCTGGTGCGCTCGGGCGTGGGCTGCAGCCTGGTGCGCGAATCGATCGCCATCAGCGAGGCGCAGGCGCGGGGCCTGGTGGTGGCGGACCGGGTGAGCCTGGAATGCCGTCTCTGCTTTGTCTGCCTGCGCGGGCGGCGCAGCGAGCCGGTCGTGGCCAGCGCCTGGGAGGCGTTGGGGCGGGTGTGGCGCTGAGCGCGCCTATTTCGTCAGATACCCCATCCACTGCCAGTACGTCGCCCCCAGCAGCAAGACCAGCCCGAACCCGATCACCGTGAGCACCAGCCCCGTGCGCACGAAGTCCTTGACGGTGAAGGTGTCGGTGCCGTAGGCCACCATGTTCTGCGGCGCGTTCACCGGCAGGATGAAGCCGAAGCTCACGACGAACTGCAGCAGCATGGTCATGCCGACGAGGTTGATCGGCGCCGCATCCGGGCCGCCGGCGATCTGCTGCAGCACGCTGATCATGATGGGGATCATGGCCGAGGCCAGGGCGGTGGCGCTGGCAA
>JAIERT010000160.1 GCA_019746735.1 Burkholderiaceae bacterium
GCAGCACACGCTGCAGCAGGTTCAGGTCCAGATGCAGCAGGGACTTGGGCGGCAGGCGCGTGGACGCGTCCTTGATCCGCGCCCAGGTCTTGCGCAGGTAGGCGATGTCGTCGCCCAGCTCGGCATCACTGGAGTCCTCGCCATTGGTGCGCAGGATGAAACCGCCACCGGCCTCGCCCACGAGCTTCTGCAGTCGCTGGCGCAACTCGTCGCGCTGGGCCGGGGGAATCTTCTGCGAGACGCCAATGTGGTCGTCCTGCGGCAGGAAGACCAGTAGGCGCCCCGCGATGCTGATCTGCGTGGACAGGCGCGCACCCTTGGTGCCGATGGGATCCTTGATGACCTGCACCATCAGCGACTGGCCCTCGAAGACCTGCTTCTCGATAGGCACCTGCGGTTGCGACGCTCGCGATGCACTCAGCGACTCACCCTCGGCTGGCGGATGCCAGACGTCGGCCACATGCAGGAAAGCCGCACGCTCCAGCCCAATGTCGATGAAGGCCGACTGCATGCCGGGCAGCACACGCGAGACCTTGCCCAGGTAGATATTGCCCACCAGGCCGCGCTCGCTGGCGCGTTCCACGTGCAGTTCCTGCACGGCAGCGTTCTCCACGATGGCCACCCGCGTCTCCTGCGGGGACCAGTTGACCAGGATGTCTTCTTGCATGCGCTGTTTTTCTAGATTTTGAAACCGTAAGCCCGCAGCAGCTCGGCCGTCTCGTACATGGGCAGACCCATGATGCCCGAATAGCTACCGGCGATGTGCGTAATGTACGCCGCCGCCCTGCCCTGCACCGCATAAGCGCCGGCCTTGCCCATGGGCTCGCCGCCCGCCACATAAGCCGCAATCTGCGCCCGGCTCAGGGCGGCGAAGGTGACGCGCGAGTCGCTCAGGGCCTGCTGGCGGCGGCGTGGGGTACCCACGGCCACGGCCGTCAGCACCCGATGTGTTGTCCCCGACAGTTCGCCCAGCATGCGCCGCGCATCGGCGGCATCCTCAGGCTTGCCGTAGATCACCCGCCCCAGCGCCACCGTGGTGTCCGAGCACAGCACGGGCGCGGCCGGCAGGCCCCGTCGCTTGAGGCGCGCCAGCGCCGCGTCCAGCTTGAGCTGGGTGACGCGCTGCACATAGGCAGCGGGCGCCTCGCCGGGCTTCACGGCCTCCAGCGCCTCGGCATCCTCGTCGGCGTCGGGCAGCAGCAGCTCGTGGCGCACCCCCAGCTGCTCGAGCAATTGACGGCGGCGCGGGCTTTGGGAGGCGAGGTAGATGAAATCAGGCATGAAAGAACTTGAGAACCACCGAGGGGCTGACGCCTGCGGCTCCAAGCCTGCCTGCGCAGGCTTGGACAGGCGCAAGAGCCCCCGCGTCTCGCGGGGGCACGTCCAGCGCAGTACGCGCAGCGACAAGCGTGGGGGCCTTCTTATTCACGGTGGTAGGGATGGTTGGCGTTGATGGACCAGGCGCGGTAGAGCTGCTCCACCAGCAGCACGCGCACCATGGCGTGCGGCAGGGTCAGGTCCGACAGGCGGATGCGCTCGTGCACCCCCTGGCGGAAGGCCGGCTCCAGACCGTCGGGGCCACCGATCACCAGCGCCACATCGGTGCCGCCCAGCTGCCAGTCCTTGAGCTTGCCGGCCAGGGCGACCGTGGTGAGCGCCGTGCCGCGCTCGTCCAGCGC
>JAIERT010000297.1 GCA_019746735.1 Burkholderiaceae bacterium
CCTTGCGGATGGTGGTGCCGGACAGGCTCTTGACGGTGAGCGCGGTGCGGATCTCCTTGTCGCGGATCTTCACCACGTATTCGTCGCCGGCGTAGGCCTGCTGCATCTGCGGCCACTGGGCCAGCAGCTTGCGGGCGTCGGCGTCCATCTGCAGCTCGCGTGACTGGGCCAGGTCGATTGCGGCCTCGGCGGCCTTGGGGCGGTCCGGCTTGTCCACGCTGAGCATGCGCGCGGCTTCGCGCAGCTGCTGGATCTCGCGTGCCAGCCTGGCCTGGGCGCGCGCACGGCGCTTGTAGCCGCGCACGGTGTCGCCGATCTCGGCCAGGTAGCGCGTGCGCGGCGCGGGCACGATGGGCATCTGGTTGCTGCTGTGGCGCACGTCGACCCGGGGCAGCCGACCGTCCTTGAGATTGAGGCCCAGCGCCTGCAGACGCGCCCTGAGCGCCTGGTAGAGCGCGGTCACGCCGTCGTCGTTGAAGCGCGCGGCCATGGTGCCGTAGACCGGCATGGTCTCGGGCATGACATTGAAGGCCGCGCGGTTGCGCTGGACCTGCTTGGCCACGTCGCGCAGCGCATCGGCCGCACCCTTGCGGTCGAACTTGTTGATGGCCACGAACTCGGCGAAGTCCAGCATGTCGATCTTCTCGAGCTGGCTGGCGGCGCCGAACTCCGGCGTCATCACGTAGAGCGGCACGTCCACATGCGGCACGATGGCCGCATCGCCCTGGCCGATACCCGAGGTCTCGACCACGACGAGGTCGAAGCCCGCGCACTTGCAGGCCGCCACCACGTCGGGCAGGGCGGCGCTGATCTCGCTGCCGGCTTCGCGCGTGGCCAGCGAGCGCATGTAGACGCGCGGTCCCTCGCTCCAGGGCGAGATGGCATTCATGCGGATGCGGTCGCCGAGCAGGGCCCCGCCGCTCTTGCGCCGCGAGGGATCGATGCTGATGACGGCCACGCGCAGCGCGTCGCCCTGGTCCAGGCGCAGGCGGCGGATCAGTTCGTCGGTGAGGCTGGACTTGCCCGCACCACCCGTGCCCGTGATGCCCAGCACGGGCACCTTGCGGCCCCGCGCCTGTTCCACGAGGCTCTGGCGCAAGGCGGCATCGGCACTGCCGTTTTCCAGCACGGTGATCAGCTGGGCCAGCGCGCGCCAGGCCGCTTCGGTGTGGCCCTGGATGGCGCCCACGGCCTGCGGCGCATGGCCACTGAGGTCCTGGTCGCAGCGCATGACCATCTCGCCGATCATGCCCTGCAGGCCCATGCGCTGCCCATCCTCGGGGCTGTAGATGCGCGTGACGCCGTATTCCTGCAGTTCGCGGATCTCGGCGGGCACGATCACGCCGCCGCCACCGCCGAAGACCTGGATGTGCTGCCCGCCGCGCTGGCGCAGCAGATCGATCATGTACTTGAAGTACTCGACATGGCCGCCCTGGTAGGAACTGACGGCGATGCCCTGCACGTCTTCCTGCAGCGCCGCGGTGACGACTTCGTCCACGCTGCGGTTGTGACCCAGGTGGATGACCTCGGCGCCCATGCCCTGCAGGATGCGGCGCATGATGTTGATGGCCGCGTCGTGCCCGTCGAAGAGACTGGCCGCCGTGACGAAGCGCACCTTGTGCTTCGGGCGGTAGTTGGCCAGGGCCTGGTAGTCGGCGGAGAGCTGGGTCATGCGCGGGCTCGATT
>JAIERT010000342.1 GCA_019746735.1 Burkholderiaceae bacterium
ATCTGGCCCTGCTGGACATCAGCGGCATGCCCATCGTGGGCAAGTGGTACGTGACGCACCTGAGCCAGAAGAAGCTCTCGCCCGCGGCCCAGTCCTTCAAGAAGTTCCTCATCGAACAGGCCGAGCCGCTGATCGATTCCTGGGCCTGAGCCCAGGCAAGGGCCCGCCCTGATATCGGTGCGGCCCGCCCGCGCTAATATGGTTGGCATGAATCCGCAACGCAGACAGTTGATCGCCGGTGCCGCCCTCGCGGCCGGTGGACTGGCGCCAGCCTGGGGCCAGACCCTGAACCTGACGCCCGCCCCCTCATCGGCGACGGTTGAACGTCAGGCCGGTCCCCTCCCCGCGGTGGGCAACGCGCTGGCCCTGCCCGAGGTGCCGCTGCTCGACGGCAGCGTGTTCCGTCCCGCCCAGGCCGAGGGCCGCGTGCTCGTCATCTACTGGTGGGCCAGCAGCTGCCCTTTCTGTGCCCTGCAGAGCCCGGAGATGCAGAAACTCTGGGACGCCGAGCGCCGCAAGCCGCAGGGCCTGCAGTTCCTGACCCTCTCGATCGACCGCAAGCCCGAGGACGCGCTGGCCTATCTGCAGAAGAAGGGCTACAGCTTCCCCACCGGTTTCGTGACGCCGCAGATCCACCGTGCCTTGCCCAAACCCAAGGGCCTGCCCATCACCGTGGTGCGCGGGCGGGACGGCCGCGTGCTGCAGGCAGAAAAAGGGCAGCTCTTCCCCGAAGACGTGGAACTGCTGGGCCGTTGGGTGGCCTGATCTTCAAGCAAGCGACACAAGGAAGAGCCATGGGCGCAACACTGGACGGCAAGCTGGTCGTCGCGATTTCCTCGCGCGCCCTGTTCGACTTCGAGGAAGAGAACCAGGTCTTCGAGCACGGCCACGGCCCGCACCGGGACCGCGCCTACATGAAGCTGCAGCTGCAGAAGCTCGACGTGCCGGCCAAACCGGGCGTGGCCTTCTCCATGGTGCGCAAGCTGCTGGCCTTCAACGACGAGCGGGCCCAACGGGTCGAGGTCGTCATCCTCTCGCGCAACGACCCGGTCTCGGGCATGCGGGTGTTCCGCTCAGCCCAGCACTACGGCCTGCCCATCGAGCGCGGCAGCTTCACGCGCGGCCAGTCGCCCTGGCGCTACCTCAAGCCCCTGCACGCCAACCTCTTCCTCTCGGCCAACCCCGAGGACGTGCGCGCGGCGCTGGCCCAGGGCTTTCCGGCGGCCACTGTGGCCACGCACTCGGCGCACGCCCAGGACAACCATCCGAACGAGGTGCGCATCGCCTTCGACGGCGACGCGGTGCTCTTCGGCGACGAGGCCGAACGCGTCTTCCAGGCCTCGGGCCTGCCGGCCTTCCAGCAGCACGAGCGTGACAAGGCGCACCAGCCCCTGCCCGACGGCCCCTTCAAGCCGCTGCTGGCCGCCCTGCACCGCCTGCAGCAGGAAGGCACGCCCAGCATGCGCATCCGTACCGCGCTCGTGACCGCGCGCAGTGCCCCTGCGCACGAGCGCGCCATCCGCACGCTGATGGACTGGAACATCGAAGTCGACGAGGCCATGTTCCTCGGCGGCCTGCCCAAGGGCGAATTCCTGCGCGAATTCGAACCCGACTTCTTCTTCGATGACCAGACCGGCCACATCGAATCGGCCGCACAGCACGTGCCTGCAGGGCACGTGGCCAGCGGCGTCGCCA
>JAIERT010000258.1 GCA_019746735.1 Burkholderiaceae bacterium
CGCTGCGCACCAGGTTCTTGGCCAGCAGGGCGAACAGCACCAGCAGCGCCAGGCAGAACAGGTACTTCTGCAGCGGGGTCTCGATGGACTGGCCGAAGACCTGCAGATTCGACACCGACACCGAGCCCGAAGGCGTGTTGTTCGTGAACCAGCCGATGCGCAGGAAGGCCCAGTCGCAGAAGAACTGCGCGGCCAGGGTGGCCACCGCCAGGTACAGGCCCTTGACGCGCAGGCTGGGGATGCCGAAGAACATGCCCACCAGCGTGGCAAAGAAACCGCCCGAGAGGAGGGCCACGAGCAGGGGCATGCCCTCGATGCGCACATAGGTGTTGTAGGCCGCATAGGCGCCCACGGCCATGAAGGCTCCCGAACCGAGCGAGATCTGCCCGCAGTAGCCGACCAGGATGTTCACGCCCACGGCTGCGAGCGAGAGGATGAGGAAGGGGATGAAGATGGCGCGGAACAGGTACTCGTCGGCCAGCAGGGGCACGCCGACGAAGGCAAAGGCGATCAGCGCCAAGATGGCCCAGCGGTCCTGCGCGATGGCGAAGATCTGCTGGTCCGCCGCGTAGGAGGTCTTGAACTGGCCGTTTTCCCGATAGAACATGGTGTCAGTACCTCACACGCGGTCAATGATCTTCTCGCCGAAGAGGCCTTGCGGACGGAAGAGTAGAAAAACAAGCGCCAGCATGTAGGCGAACCAGATCTCGATGCCGCCACCCACATAGGGGCCCAGATAGACCTCGGACAGCTTCTCGCCCACGCCGATGATCAGCCCGCCGATGATGGCGCCGGGCACCGAGGTCAGGCCGCCCAGGATGATCACCGGCAGCGCGCGCAGCGCCACCGTGGTCAGCGAGAACTGCACCCCCAGCTTGCTGCCCCAGATCATCCCGGCCACCAGGGCCACCACACCGGCCACGCACCAGACGATGACCCAGATGCGGTTGAGCGGGATGCCGATGGATTGCGCAGCCTGGTGGTCATCGGCCACGGCGCGCAGCGCGCGCCCGGTGCTGGTCTTCTGGAAGAACAGCGAGAGGCCGGCCACCAGCACCGCCGCGATGCCGGCGGCGATCAGATCCTCCTGGCTCACCAGCACCCCGCCCTCGAAGACCGTCTGGAAGGCGAAGATCGGGTCCTTGGGCATGCCGATGTCGATCTTGTAGATGTCGCTGCCGAAGATGGTCTGCCCCAGGCCGTCGAGGAAATAGGTGATGCCCAGCGTGGCCATGAGCAGGGTGGCGCCCTCCTGGTTCACGAGGTGGCGCAGCACCAGGCGCTCGACCAGCCAGGCCACCACGAACATGCAGGCACCGGCCAGCAGGAAGGCCAGCACATTGGCCAGCCACTTGCTCTCGACACCGATCCAGCCCGGCACCCATTCGGCGAAGCGCGCCATGGCCAGAGCCGCGAACAGCACCATGGCACCCTGGGCGAAGTTGAAGACACCCGAGGCCTTGAAGATCAGCACGAAGCCCAGGGCCACGAGCGAATACAGCATGCCGGCCATCAGGCCGTTGAGCAGGGTTTCGATGAAAAACGCCATGTCTGTGTCCTCAGTGGCTCGTGCCCAGGTAGGCCCGGATCACTTCCTCGTTGTTGCGCACGGCGTCGGGCGTGCCGTCACCGATCTTCTTGCCGTAGTCCAGCACCACCACGCGGTCGGAGATGTCCATCACCACGCCCATGTCGTGCTCGATCAG
>JAIERT010000262.1 GCA_019746735.1 Burkholderiaceae bacterium
TCCACAGCGTGCAGGACGGCGTGAGCCAGTACGTGCGCGAACTCGCGCGCCTGGCCTGAGGCAACAGCGCGGGCCTCTGGCGCCTGGGACTGCCCAGGTCATGCCGCCGTGGCCGTCTTCAGCTGTTCCCTCAGCACCGTCTTGAGCACCTTGCCGTAGTTGTTCTTGGGCAGTTCCTGCACGAACACATAGCGCTTGGGCCGCTTGAAACGGGCCAGCTGTGCCAGGCAATGCGCATCCAGTGCGTCTGCATCGGTCTGCTGGCCAGACGGGCACACGACAAAGGCCACGACCACCTCACCCCATTCCGGGTCTGGCGCGCCCACCACCGCCACCTCGGAGACACCGGGTGCGGTCAGCAACACCTCCTCGACCTCGCGCGGGTAGATGTTGGAGCCGCCGCTGATCAGCAGGTCCTTGCTGCGGTCCTTGAGTGTGAGGAAGCCGTCCTCATCGAGGCTGCCCACATCGCCCGTCAACAACCAGCCGTCACGGACCGCGGCCGCGGTGGCTTCGGAGTTCTCCCAGTAACCGGCCATCACGCTGTCGCCGCGCACCATCACCTCGCCGGCCGCGCCCACCGGCAGCGCGCGCCCCTGCTCGTCGGCCACGCGCAGCTGCACCGGCGTCTGTGCGACGCCGACCGAGGCCAGGCGCTCGAGATACCGCGGATGCGCGGTGTCACTCAAATGCCAGCGTGCCAGCGCCGTCGCGACCATCGGCGTCTCGCCCTGGCCATAGATCTGAACGAAGCGCGGCCCCATCACCTGCAGGGCCCGCTGTATATCGGCCAGGTACATGGGGGCCCCGCCGTAGACGATGGTCTTCCAGGCCCGGGCGCAATCCTCAGGCCGCAGGCCCACCTCCTCCGCGTGGTCCACCAGGCGCTTGACGATGGTGGGTGCCGCAAAGGTGCTCAAGGGTCCGAGCGCACAACCCAGGGCGTGGAGTTCGGCCGGATCGACCCCACCCGAGGCCGGCACAACGTGACGAGCCCCGGCCATCAGATGCGGCACCGCGTACAGGCCGGCGCCGTGGGACATGGGCGCGGCGTAGACGATGGCATCGGCCGGATCGACCGCGTCGACATCGACGAAATAGGTCAGCCCCATGGTCATCAGGTTGCGGTGGGTCAGCATCACGCCCTTGGGCCGGCCCGTGGTGCCGCTGGTGTAGAACAGCCAGGCCAGGTCATCGGGTTCGCGTGGCACCGCCTCCTGCTGCCAGGGATCGGGCAGCGGCGCGAGCAAGGCGTCCATCTCGGCAGAGTCCACCTCGATCTGGCGCACCAGACCGGCCAGCGGATCGGGCGCCACATCGGCGCTGACGAAACCCCAGGCCGGCCGTGCATGGCCGATGATCCACTCCACCTCGCGTGCATGCAGCTTGGCGTTGACCGGCACCACCACCAACCCCGCCCACCAGGCGGCCCAGAGAATCTCCAGGTAGCGCGGATGATTGCTCATGAAGACCAGCACGCGGTCTCCGGGCCGCAGGCCGGCCGCAACCATGGCTTGGGCCAGGCCGGCGCTGCGGGCCGCCCATGCACCATAGCTTGCATGCAGGACGGTGCCTCGGTAGATGGCGGGGCGCGCCGGATCAAGGCGGGCATGGCGCAAGAGGAGCTGGACAAGATTCATGGCTGACGCAAACGGATCTGGAATGGGAAAACAGCCTGAACGATACGCGCGCATCGCGCCGGCGCCTATACGGCATGAATACCGTATCATGCCGCCATGAACGGTCTGGCCGACTTCGGCTTCATGCT
>JAIERT010000347.1 GCA_019746735.1 Burkholderiaceae bacterium
ACTTCGTGCAGCGCAAGCTCTACCCGAACGTGGACTTCTACTCCGGCATCGTGCAGCGCGCCATCGGCATCCCGGTGAACCTGTTCACCGGCATCTTCGCCTTGGCCCGCACCGTGGGCTGGATCGCCCAGCTCAACGAGATGATCAGCGACCCGGAGTACAAGATCGGCCGTCCGCGCCAACTCTTCACCGGCTCGCCGCGCCGCGACGTGCCGCCGCTGGCCAAGCGCTGAGCCGAATGAGAAAGCCCGCCGTACGGCAACGTCGGCGGGTTTTTTTGTTTGGGGAGCACCCTGCATGAAACTGATCCAGAACGCCGCCGACCTGCGTGCCCTGGCCGAGACGCCGGGCGAGCAGCCCTGCGCCTGCGGCCTGGCCGCATACACCGGCTGGCAAAGCCTGACCGAGGAGCGCTGGCCCGCCGCGCTCATGACCCAGCTGGCCACCCTGCGCGACCCCGAGGTGTACGAGCCGACCTTTGAGGAATACCACCCTGCCGGCACCCGCTACGACGACCCGGCCGCCCCGGTGGCCCTGGCCTTCTTCCCCTACAACCGCTGCGATGTCTGGCGCTGCCAGACCTGCCGGCGCCTGGTGCTGCGCTACACCGAGTTCGGTGGCTACTACGTGGACCATCGCGTGCGCGTGCTCGACCCGGCCCTGATCGTCGACTGAGTCCGGCGTACCGCCCGGAGGGCAGCACAGTCATCGCGAAACGCGATGACAAACAATATCCTCATGGGGGAAAATGGCAAAACTCATCGCCAAACGCGATGACAAGTGCCACACTCCATGAAACCCGCCGACCGCAGCTTCGCCCGCCGCATGGACCTCACGTCCCTGCAGCTCTTCGTGGCCGTCTGCGAACTCGGCAGCATCGGCAAGGCCGCCGAGCGCGAGTTCATCGCCGCCTCGGCCATCAGCAAGCGCCTGGCCGATCTCGAGGCCACGCTGGGCACCCCCCTGCTCTACCGCCACACGCGCGGCGTGGATCTGACACCTGCCGGCGAGAGCCTGCTGCACCACGCGCGCTCGGTGCTCTACAGCCTGGAGAAGATGCAGGGCGAGCTCAGCGAGTACGTGGATGGCGTGCGCGGCCATGTGCGCGTGCACGCCAGCATCTCGGCCATCGTGCAGTTCCTGCCCGAGGACCTGGGCGCCTTCATCCGCGAACATGAGCAGGTCAAGATCGACCTCGAGGAGCATCTGAGCACCGAGGTCGTGCGCGCGGTGCAGGAAGGCGCGGCCGACCTGGGCATCTGCAACGCCGGTGTGGGCACGGGCGAGCTGCAGACCCTGCCCTACCGGCAGGACCAGCTTGTGCTCATCGTGCCCCGGGGCCATGCGCTGGCCTCGAAGGAGAGCATCGATTTCGTCCAGTCCCTGGACTGGGACCATGTGGGCCTGCATGCCACCAGCTCCATCTACCTGGCCATGCGCGAGGCCGCCGCCACGGCAGGCCGCAGCATCCGCCTGCGCATCCACGTCACGGGCCTGGATGCCATGTGCCGCATGATCCACAACGGCCTGGGTGTGGGCGTGATGCCGCGTCGCGCCTTCGAACTCATGCACGGCGTCGGCGACCTGGCCTGTGTCGAGCTCAGCGATGCCTGGGCCAGCCGCCGCATCGAACTCGTCGCCCGCGATTTCTCCACCCTGCCCGTCACCGCACGGCTGCTGGTCGACCACCTCACCGCCACCTAGAATCCAAGACCCTCACGAGGACACACACCATGGGACGCACCCTTTACGACAAGATCTGGGACGAGCACGTCGTCCACACCGAGGAGGACGGCACCGCCGTGCT
>JAIERT010000299.1 GCA_019746735.1 Burkholderiaceae bacterium
ACGTCAGAAGCTCCATTCTCATACGAATGAACCTATGAAGCCAGCGCTTCAAATTCGGGGGGAAGCTCGCGTCTGTGCCGTCTACGCCGCGTACCCTTGGCCCGTGAGAGGCCGTCCCTAGCGTCACCCTTCCCCTTGCAGCCGCTCCTGCGCTGCTCGTTTGCCAAGCTTGCGTACCTCGGCGATACGAGTCAGTTGCTGTGCCCTGGGTTTGGACTCGCCGCGCTCCCAGTTGTAGACCGTTTGTGCGCTGACACCGATCAGCTTGCCCATGTCGGCGGCCGATACGCCGAGTTTTTGACGCAATGTGAGGAAACCGGCTGCTCGGAATCGCAGCGAGGTTGTTTCATCGGGCGCCTGGGCGACTGCTTGCGGTCGGGACTTCTCGAGCTTTGCGATCCGGCGCTGCTGCTCTACCAGCTGGCGCTTCAGAGCGGCAATGTCAGACCGATACTGGGCAGCCGCCTTGCGCAGGGATTGGACTTCCGATCGAATTTCCTTGCGTGCAAGGCGCACGATCTCGGACTTGAGGATTTGGGCAAATTGAGCCATGCTTCTTTCAAGTGGCAGCAGGAGCGCTCGCTGGCGCCTGCGTATTCTTCTCCCTGAATCTGTATAGCTCCTGTCGAAGTCGTTTGCCCTGGCGGAGATGCCTACTCTTCGTGTACACCTAGGCTCCGAAGCAGGCCTTCTTTGTGACTACTATAGCTGCTCCATGCGAATCCTCCTTGTTCTCGTCATCACCTTGTTAGCGACCATCAGCCGCGCTGAACTGATCAGCGGGCGGGTCGTTCAGGTGGCCGATGGCGACACGATCACCGTACTGGACGCCCAGATGCGTCAGCACAAGATCCGACTAGCCGGGATTGACGCCCCGGAGAAGGCCCAGGCCTTCGGTCGCCGCTCGCAGGAATCACTTGCAGAACTCGTGGCAAACCGCTCGGTGATCGTCGAGACGCACAAGCGTGACCGCTACGGGCGCTCCGTAGGTAAGGTTCTGGTCGAAGGCCGGGATATCAATGTCGAGCAGATCCGGCGCGGCCTGGCTTGGTTCTACCGGCAGTACGAACGCGAACTCTCTGCACAAGACCAGCAGAGGTATGCAAGGGCGGAGGATGAGGCGCGGAGCTTTCGTGCGGGTCTCTGGGCGGACAAGCAACCCATCCCGCCCTGGGACTTCAGGCGCGATCAAAGCGGGAAATAGGACGCACGTGAAGATCCAAGTCGCCTCCGACCTCCACCTGGAGCTTCTGCCCCAGGATTACGGGATCCAGCGCCTGCTCGTCCCCCACCCGCAGGCCGACATCCTGGTGCTGGCGGGCGACATCCATAACGGTACCAAGGCGATCAAGCTCTTCCGTAACTGGCCTGTCCCGGTGCTCTATGTCGCCGGAAATCACGAGTTCTATGGCCAGGTATGGGAAGACACCCGGCGCGACCTGCAAGAAGCATGCGCCGGAACGGCCGTGCAGTTCCTGGACAACGCCGCCGTTGAGATTGGCAATGTGCGCTTCCTGGGGACGACCTTGTGGACCGACTTCGCGATCGACCGCTCGCGTCCGCCAGCGAGCGCCATGGAACTCGCCGGCGCATCCTTGAGGGATTTCTTCCAGATCCTGAGCCGACAGGACGACTCACGGCCAGTCCCGATAACACCAGGTCAGCTGCTGGCCGATCATCAGGTTGCTCGGGACTGGCTGCAGGAGCGGCTGAACGCGCCGTTTGAGGGCAAGACCGTCGTCATCACCCACCACGCGCCACATCGCCTGAGCGTGCATCGCAGGTTTGTTGGCGATCCGCTGACGCCGGCCTTCG
>JAIERT010000354.1 GCA_019746735.1 Burkholderiaceae bacterium
GGCCCAGCCGCGCAATCCGCTGCACGGCCTGACGCTCGAGGCCATCCTCACGGCCCTGGTGGCCCACTACGGCTGGCCGGGCCTGGCCGAGCGCATCACGGTGCGCTGCTTCAGCGTGGACCCCAGCATCGGTTCCAGCCTGAAGTTCCTGCGCAAGACCCCCTGGGCGCGCGAGAAGGTGGAGGGGCTGTACCTCTACATGCTGCGTGAACAGCGGCGCGCATCCTGACGCCCTGGCACTGAGGTGCAGCGCGCCCACACGTGCCCTGCAGTAACGCAGGAAACAAAATATGTTTTTTCTTGAGCGCAGGGGCGGCGGTCCCTAAGCTGGGAACGCCATGCCCCAAACGCCCAAGCTTCCCCCCGCCCTGGCCCAGATCCTGGGTCTGCAGCCCACGCCCGCTGTGGTGGATGCACCGCACTACCAGGGCTTTGTGCAGGAGGCGGCCCAGACCCTGCAGGTCTGGGGCCTGCTCGATGGCGGGGGCTGGATCTCGCTGACGCTGGACGATGGTGCACCCTGCCTGCCGGTCTGGTCCCAGCCACACGATGCGCGGGCCTTTGCCTGCGGCGCCTGGGCGACATGCAAACCCGGCCCGATCGACCTCTCCGACTTCCTCGATCACTGGCTGCCGGCCATGGACAGCCTGGGTGTGCAGGTGTCGGTGCAGCCGGAGGAGGCCAACCGCCTGCTGCCGGTCCCGGCCCGCGTGCTGGCCTGGCATCTGCAGGTGCGTTGCGTCCAGTTTCCCGCCTTCGAGACCGGGGACGGAGCGGCCCCGGGCGTGTCGCAGCAGCGCGAAGCCTGAGCTCAGAGCCTGTTCAAGGGCTCTCAGGGCCGCGTCAGCGCCGTGAGCTGGCGCATGTCGCCCAGGCTGGCGAGTTTCCAGCAGGCGGCGATCAGCGCGTCCGTTTTGCCCGGGCCGAGCACCGGGTCGGCCAGGTCGTAGAACTTGGTCTCGAGCATGGCGTCGGTCATGGGATTTTCGAGCGAGCCGATGGCGTGCTTCACGAAGACATGCACCTGGCGCCCGTCCTTGAGCACAGCGGTGACATCCACGCTGGCCTCGTCGATGCTGTCGTCCACCACGGCCACGACCTTGCGGCGCAGTTCCACCATGTCGGGGCGGGTCACGATGGCGTCGGCGTACTGGTCTTCACCGGCCTTGCCGAACATCAGGCCGCAGGCGCAGCCGTGGTAGACGCTGAACTTGCCTTGCAGGCCGTCGGCCGGTTCCCTCTTCCCCGTGAGTTCGAGCACCAGCGAATGCACCTTGAGGTCGATGCGCTCGATCTGCTCGGGCTTCACGCCTTGGGCGCGCAGCTGCGCGCAGGCGTCGATGCTGGGGTGGATCACGATGCCGCAGGCGAAGGGCTTGTAGGTGTTGAAGGAGATCTCGAAGCGCTGGCCGAGCTCGTCCGTGATCTCGTTCCAGGCGTACTTGGTCGAGACGGTCTGGATCATGCCGCGCGGGGCCTCCAGCGCCTTGGGGCTGGCCGTGAAACCCTGGCTGGCCAGCAGCGCCGACATCAGGCCGGCGCGTGCCGCGCCGCCCGGATGGAAGGGCTTGGTCATGGTGCCGAACTGCTCGCGCATGCCGATGGGCTGCGAGGCCGCGATGCCCAGGGCCATGGCCGTCTGCTGTTCGTTGAGGCCGAGCAGGCGTGCGCAACCGGCGGCCGCGCCCAGCGTGCCGGTGGAGCCGGTGATGTGCCAGCCGCGGTCGTAGTGCTCGGGGTACATGGTGTTGCCCACGCGGCAGGACACGTCGATGCCCAGCACCAGCGCGTCGATCACGGCGCGGCCGGACAGGCCCCGGT
>JAIERT010000138.1 GCA_019746735.1 Burkholderiaceae bacterium
AGCTGCGCTTTGTGCTGACCGAAGGCAAGAAGCGCCAGATCCGCCGCATGTGCGAACTCGTCGGCCTCAAGGTCGTCGGGCTGAAGCGCGTGCGCATCGGCCGCGTCATGCTGGGCCAGCTGCCCGTGGGCCAGTGGCGCTACCTGGCGCCGCACGAGAAGTTCTGAGCCCACGCCCCGGGGCTTGAAACCCCGGCCCCCGCCCATAATTCCCGGTTTTGCTGGCGCTGCCGGCTCCCTGTTTTTGTACTGTCATCTCCAGCCATGAGCAAACAAACCCATGCCTTCCAGGCCGAAGTGGCCCAGCTGCTGCACCTGGTCACCCATTCGCTGTATTCCAACAAGGAGATCTTCGTCCGCGAGCTGGTCTCCAACGCCTCCGACGCCTGCGACAAGCTGCGTTACGAGGCCCTGAACAACAGCGCCCTCTACGAAGACGCGCCCGAGCTGCGCGTGCGCATCACCCTCGACAAGAAGGCCCGCACGCTGACCATCAGCGACAACGGCATCGGCATGAGCACGCAGGAAGCCATTGACCACCTGGGCACCATCGCCAAGAGCGGCACCAAGGACTTCATGAGCAAGCTCGGCGCCGACAAGCAGGCCGACGCCAAGGAACAGGGCCAGCTCATCGGCCAGTTCGGCGTGGGCTTCTATTCCGGCTTCATCGTGGCCGACAAGATCACCGTGGAAACGCGCCGCGCCGGCCTCCAGCCTGAAGAAGGCGTGCGCTGGATCAGCGGCGGCACCGGTGACTTCGAGGTGGAGACCCTCACCCGCGCCGAACGCGGCACCAGCGTCATCCTGCACCTGCGTGAAGACGCCGAGGAGTATCTGAACGCCTGGAAGATCAAGCAGATCATCGGCAAGTATTCGGACCACATCGCCCTGCCCATCCAGATGCTCAAGGAAGAGTGGAAGGAAGGCGAGAACGACCAGCCCGGCGAGATGGTGACCACCGACGAGTGGGAAACCGTCAACAAGGCCAGCGCCCTCTGGACGCGCGCCAAGAAGGACATCACGAAGGAAGAGTACGAGAGCTTCTACCAGGGCATCAGCCACGACTACGAAGCCCCCCTGGCCTGGAGCCACAACCGCGTGGAAGGCAGCACCGAATACACCCAGCTGCTCTACGTGCCGGCCAAGGCCCCCTATGACCTGTGGAACCGCGACAAGAAGGGTGGGCTCAAGCTTTATGTGAAGCGCGTCTTCATCATGGACGAGGCCGAGGCCCTGCTGCCCAGCTATCTGCGCTTCGTCAAGGGCGTGGTGGACAGTGCCGACCTGCCGCTCAACGTGAGCCGCGAACTGCTGCAGGAAAGCCGCGACGTGCGCGCCATCCGCGACGGCAACACCAAGCGCGTGCTCACCCTGCTGGAGAACCTGGCCAAGGCCGACGTGCCCGCCGCCGACGCCAGCGAGGAAGACAAGGCCGACGCCGGCAAGTACAGCAAGTTCTGGGCGGAGTTCGGCACCGTGCTCAAGGAAGGCCTGGGCGAAGACTTCGCCAACCGCGAGCGCCTGGCCAAGCTGCTGCGTTTTGCCAGCACCAGCAGCGACACGCCCAGCGTGAGCCTGGCCGACTACAAGGCCCGCATGAGGGAAGGCCAGGAGGCCATCTACTACATCACCGCCGACACCCTGGCCGCGGCCAAGAACAGCCCGCAGATCGAAGTCTTCAAGAAGAAGGGCATCGAAGTGCTGCTCATGACCGAGCGCGTGGACGAGTGGGCCCTGAGCTACCTGACGGAATTTGACAGCACGCCGCTGCAAAGCGTGGCCAAGGGCGCCGTGGACCTGGGCAAGCTGCAGGACGAGGCCGAGAAAAAGGCCGCCGAGGAAGCCGCCG
>JAIERT010000145.1 GCA_019746735.1 Burkholderiaceae bacterium
GGTTGGCCATGGCTGAGCCTTTCAGATTTATTGGTGCAGATTATCGCAAGTCCGGACGGCGGCCAAGTCCTGAGAGATCGTGAACAAGCTCTGGGTCATTGCGTGGGGGCTGCCGGCACGACGGCGGGTGCAGGCACGGGGGTGGGCGGCGCTCCGGCTTCGGGTTCGCCCAGCACGGCATCGCGGTTGATGCCCAGCAGGCGCTCCTCGGCTTCACGGGTCAGCACCAGGATGCTGATGCGGCGGTTGATGGGCGCGGTCGGGTTGGCGCTGTCGAGCAGGGTGCTGGAGGCCAGGCCGGTCACGCGCAGCAGCTTGTCTTCGGGCATGCCCGAGGCCACGAGTTCACGGCGCGAGGCGTTGGCGCGGTCGGCGGAGAGTTCCCAGTTGCTGTAGCCCTGCAGGCCGCCGGCGAAGGGGGCCTGGTCGGTGTGGCCGTCCAGGCTGATGCGGTTCTCCACGCCGTTGAGCGCAGCGCCGATCTCGCGCAGGATCTCGCGCATATAGGGCTGCACGATGGCGCTGCCCGTCGTGAACATGGGGCGGCCCTGGTCGTCGACGATCTGGATCTGCAGGCCGTCGGGCGTGGTCTCCAGGCGGATTTGGTTGCTGTACTGGCGCAGCCGGGGGTTGTTCGAGATGGCGGCGCTGATCTTGGCGCTGAGTGCCGCCAGCCGCCGGGCGTCTTCGCGCGCCGCGGCGGCGCGGGCCTCCTGGAGCGCGCGCTTCTTGCGCAAGGGATCAGCGCTTTCGCCCTGCTGGTTCTGCCCCACGGCCTGCGCCAGGTCGGCGCCGCCGCCGGGCAGGATGGTGGGGCTGGCGCCGGCGCCGCTGCCACCGGCCATGGCTACCTTGAGTGGGGAGCTGAAGTAGTCGGACAGGCCCTTCAAGTCCCCCTTGGAGGTCGAGCCCAACAGCCACATCAGCAGGAAGAAGGCCATCATGGCCGTCACGAAGTCGGCGTAGGCGATCTTCCACGCGCCGCCATGCGCTGCATGGCCGCTCTTCTTGACCTTCTTGACGATGATGGGCTGGAGCTTCTTGGCGTCGGTGGCCATGGCTAGGGCTTGCTCACACTAATTTCTCAAGTGCGAATGGGTTGGAAAAGGCGCCAATCTAGGCGCGCGACGAAGCCCAGACTGGGCGTCTGGGCGAGGAGTGCAACAACGAGTGGCGCCTTTTCCAACCCATTCCCTTCGGGTTGCGACCAAAAAGACCATGCGCCGCGTTGCGAAGCCTTGCCGGGGGATAACCCCGGCTGCGTTTCGCGCCTTGCGCATGACCTTTTTGACTCGCAACGCATCTTGAGAAATCAGTGTGAGCAGGCCCTGCCTTGTCGGTGCAGGGGCTTACTTCTTGCCGCGCACATGGCCTTCGAGTTCGGTGAAGCTCGGGCGCTCGGTGGAGAACAGCACCTTGCGGCCGAATTCGATGGCGGTGGAAGGGTTGTAGCCCTGCATGCTGGCCAGCAGCGTGGACTTGATGCACTCGAGTTCCTTGCCGGCGTCCTGGGCCTTCTGCTCCAGCAGGCCACCCAGGGGTTCGACCACGGCGTAGGCCAGCAGGATGCCCAGGAAGGTGCCGACCAGGGCCGAGGCGATCATGCCGCCCAGGATGGCCGGCGGCTGGCCCACCGAGCCCATGGTGTTGACCACGCCCAGCACCGCGGCCACGATGCCGAAGGCCGGCAGCGCGCCCGCCAGTCGGCCGATCGCGGCCACGGGGCCATGCGCTTCCTGGTGGTGGGTCTCGATTTCGTTGTCCATCAGCGACTCGATCTCGTGGGCGTTGAGGTTGCCCGAGACCATCATGCGCAGGTAGTCGGTGGTGAACTCGACCACGTGGTGG
>JAIERT010000168.1 GCA_019746735.1 Burkholderiaceae bacterium
TTGGCGACGTTGCGGATGCGCTCGGTCGAGCCCATGGACGTGCCGCCGTACTTGTGAACGATCAGTGCCATTGAAATGTCGGATAGAAGGCCGCCGCATGCCTAAGCCGCCGCAGCCGGTGTCTACAGGGGGGTACGCCCTGCCCGTCGCTGGGTTCCCAGCCGGACAAAGCCTAGGGATTGTACCAAGCCAGCACTGCTCCTTGGCGCTCGACATGGCCGGCGCCCACCTTGAGCTGGATGCGATGGCCGCGCGTGCTGCAAGCGGCGATCTGGTCCAGCAACTCCTCCAGCTGGGCCGTGCTGGCAGCGGTGTCATGGACGCTGCGCAGCCAGTGGCGCAGAAGATTGGCCTGGCGATCGCGCCCTAATTCACGCAGGCGGGCGATCTGCGGTGGCTGGCCCACCTGCGCCAGATCCTGGGCAGCCAGTTCATCCAGCAGGCGCTGGGCCTGGGCTGCGTGCGCCGCGCTGCGCGCGAAGGTGTCGCGGAATTGCGGAAATACCGTCTCCAGCGCCGGCAGCAGGCGGGCGCGGATGCGGTTGCGCGTGTACTGCTCGTCGGCATTGGTCGGGTCCTCCACCCACGCGATGCCGCGTGCGCGCAGGTCGTCGCGCAAAGCCGTTCCGTTCACGTCGAGCAGCGGTCGGTAGTAGGTGATGCCGTCGCGCTCCCATTGCGCCGGCATGGCGCTCAGGCCCGGCAGGCCGGCGCCACGGCTCAGGGCCAGCAGCAGGGTCTCGACCTGGTCGTCAGCGTGCTGGGCCAGGGCGATGTGGCGAATCGGCGGGTGTGCCGCTTCGGCCACCTGGCACAAGGCTGCATAGCGTGCACTGCGCGCGGCATCCTCGGGACTCCGGCCCGGCGCATGGCGTGCGTCAATGCGCAAGACCTGCAAGGGCACGCCAAGCCGGGTACAGGTCTCGCGGCAATGCTGCTCGAAATCGTCGGCTGCGGCCTGCAGGCCGTGATGAATGTGGATGGCGCGGATCTGGCCGGGCCATCTCTCTGCGCAGGCCCACAGGAGGGCTGTGGAATCGGCGCCGCCGCTGTAGGCGACGGCCAGGGGCAGGCCGGGCTGGAAGCTGTCCAGGGCCTGCGCCAGGCTGCGCGTCATCGGCGCACCCGTGCAGGCTTACTTGCCGCTGGCCTTGGTGTCGGTGTAGCGGCCATAGCTCTGCAGGCGCTCGTAGCGCCGGTCCAGCAGCTCCTTGACCTTGAGGTCAGCCACCTGGCGGTAGGCGTCGACCAGGGCGCGCTTGAGGAAGGCCGCCATCTGCTTGGGGTCGCGGTGCGCGCCACCGACCGGCTCGTTGACGATCTTGTCGACCAGGCCCAGGGCCTTGAGGCGGTGGGCCGTGATGCCCAGGGCCTCGGCCGCATCCTGCGCGCGCTCGGCGGTCTTCCAGAGGATGGAGGCACAGCCCTCGGGGCTGATCACCGAGTAGACAGAGTACTGCAGCATCAGCACCTGGTCGGCCACCGAGATCGCCAACGCGCCGCCGGAGCCACCCTCGCCGATGATGGTGGTGATGATGGGCACTTCCAGCTGCGCCATCTCGAAGATGTTGCGGCCGATGGCCTCGGACTGGCCGCGCTCCTCGGCGTCGATGCCGGGGTAGGCGCCCGGCGTGTCGACGAAGGTGAAGACCGGCAGACCGAACTTCTCCGCCGTCTTCATCAGGCGCAGGGCCTTGCGATAGCCCTCGGGCTTGCTCATGCCGAAGTTGCGCAGGCCACGCTCCTTGGTGTCACGGCCCTTCTGCTGCCCCAGCACCATGCAGGGCGTGCCGTTGAAACGCGCCAGCCCCCCGACGATGCTCAGGTCGTCCGCGAAATGGCGGTCACCGTGCATCTCGACGAAGTCGG
>JAIERT010000276.1 GCA_019746735.1 Burkholderiaceae bacterium
CTTCTCGATCAGGTCCTGCGGGTCGACGCCATTGTTCTTGGACTTGGACATGGTGCCCACGCCCTCGTAGTCGATGACCGTGCCCGCCGGCAGTGCACCGACCGCGTTCTTGAGCTTCGCGCCGACGATCTTGCCGCCGGCGTCGAGCACGTGCTCGACGTCGTGCGGCCAGAAATACTCCTTGCCGCCCTTCTCGGTACGGCGCGAGTAGATGTGGTTGAGCACCATGCCCTGGGTAAGCAGCTTGGTGAAAGGCTCGTCCACTTTCACCAGCCCCAGGTCGCGCATGACCTTGGTCCAGAAGCGCGCATAGAGCAGGTGCAGGATGGCATGCTCGATGCCGCCGATGTACTGGTCCATCGGCATCCAGTAGTCGGCCCCGGCGTCGACCATCTTCTGGTCGTTGCTAGGGTCGCAGTAGCGCATGAAATACCAGGACGAGTCCACAAAGGTGTCCATGGTGTCGGTCTCGCGCCGCGCGGGCTTGCCGCAGCAGGGGCAGGCCACCTGGAGAAAGGCCTCGCACTTGTTGAGCGGGTTGCCCGAGCCATCGGGCACCAGGTCCTGCGGCAGCACCACGGGCAGGTCCTGCTCGGGCACCGGTACCGGGCCGCAGGACTCGCAGTGGATGATGGGGATCGGCGTGCCCCAGTAGCGCTGACGGCTGATGCCCCAGTCACGCAGGCGGAAGGTGGTCTTCTTCTCGCCCAGACCCTGGGCGGCCAACAGGGTCGCGACCTGGTCGACCGCTGCCTTGTAGGACAGACCGTCGAGCACGCCGGAGTTCACGCAGAGGCCACGCGCCTTGTCGGCGTACCACTCGGCCCAGGCCTCGGTGGTGAAGGTCTCACCCTTAAGCGCCACGACCTGTTTGATCGCAATACCGTATTTCTTGGCGAACGCAAAGTCGCGCTCGTCATGCGCCGGCACGCCCATCACGGCGCCATCGCCGTAGCTCATGAGCACGTAGTTGCCGACCCAGACTTCCACCTTGTCGCCGGTGAGCGGGTGCCTCACGTACAGGCCGGTGGGCTGACCTTCCTTTTCTTTGAGGGCCAGTTCGGCCTCGGTGGTGCCGCCCTTCTTGCACTCCTCGATGAAGGCGGCCAGCTTCGGGTTCGCTTTCGCCGCGTGCGTCGCCAGCGGGTGCTCGGGCGCGACGGCACAGAAGGTCACGCCCATGATGGTGTCGGCACGCGTGGTGAAGACATACATGCGGCCGTCGCCGATCAGCAGACCATCCGCACTGCGGATGTCGTGCGTGAAGGCGAAGCGCACGCCCTCGCTCTTGCCGATCCAGTTCTCCTGCATCAGCCGCACCTTGTCGGGCCAGCCGGTCAGTGTGGCCTGCTCGTTGCCGATCTGCACATGCTGCAACAGCTCGTCGGCATAGGCGGTGATGTTGAGGTAGTAGCCCGGGATCTCGCGCTTCTCGACCAGCGCGCCCGTGCGCCAGCCACGGCCGTCGATGACCTGCTCGTTGGCCAGCACCGTCTGGTCCACCGGGTCCCAGTTCACGACCTGGGTCTTGCGGTAGGCGATGCCCCTCTCGAGCATCTTGAGGAAGAGCCACTGGTTCCACTTGTAGTAGCTCGGATCGCAGGTGGCGACCTCGCGGCTCCAGTCGATGGCCAGGCCCATGGCCTGCATCTGGCCCTTCATGTAGGCGATGTTCTCGTAGGTCCACTTCGCGGGCGGCACGCCGTTCTTGAGCGCCGCGTTCTCGGCCGGCAGGCCGAAGGCATCCCAGCCCATGGGCATGAGCACGTTGTAGCCGCTCATGCGCAGCTGGCGCGTGAGCATATCGTTGATGGTGTAGTTGCGCACATGGCCCATGTGCAGCTTGCCGCTGGGGTAGGGCAGCATGGAGCAGG
>JAIERT010000091.1 GCA_019746735.1 Burkholderiaceae bacterium
AGGGCGGCTGAGGCGTGAGCGACTGTCCCTGCGGCCGGGCCTTGCCCTACGCTGATTGCTGTGGTCTCTACGTGGACGATTTCGCGGACCGGCCTGCCCCCAGCGCCGAGGCCCTGATGCGCTCGCGCTACAGCGCTTTTGTCTTGGAGCGGGGCGACTACCTGCGCGCCACCTGGCACGCCAGCAAGCGGCCGTCGCAGATCCGCTTCGATCCCGGCGTGAAATGGCTGGGGCTGGAGGTGCGGGATTTCAAGGTGATCGACGACCACCATGCCGAGGTGGAGTTCGTCGCGCGCCAGCGCGACACCTCGGGCCGCGCCGTGCGACTGCATGAGCGCAGCCGTTTCGTACGCGAGGACGGGCGCTGGTACTACGTGGACGGGGACTGGAAGTGAGGCCCTGTCCATGAGGTTCGAGGCCGTGCTCTTCGATTGCGATGGCGTGCTGGTCGATTCCGAGCCCATCGTCAACCGGGTGCTGCGGGACATGCTGGCCGAGCGCGGCTGGGCGCTGTCCGAGGCCGAGTGCATGCGCATCTTCCTCGGCAGGATGGTGCGCGACGAGCGCGCGCGCATCGAGCGCGAGACCGGTCAGCCGCTGACGGAAGAATGGCTGGCGGCCTTCCGCCTGCAGCGCAACGCCGCGCTGGAGCGTGAGTTGCTGGTGGTGCGGAACGCGCAGCAGGCCGTGCACGCGGTGCACGAGCGCCTGGACGCGCGCATCGCGTGTGCCTCGGGGGCCGACCGCCAGAAGGTCGAACTGCAGCTGCGCAAGGTGGGCCTGCACGACTACTTTGCGGGCCGCATCTTCAGCGGCCACGAGATGCCGCGTTCCAAGCCCCATCCCGATGTCTACCTGGCGGCGGCGCAGGCTTTGCGCGCCGCCCCCGGGTGCTGTGCCGTGGTGGAGGACTCGCTGGTCGGCGTCACGGCCGGCCTGGCCGCCGGCGCCACGGTGCTGGCCTATGTGCCGCACGGCGATGCCACGCCGTTTGAGCGTGCCGGCGTGGCCGCGGTGTTCCGTGACATGGCCCAGCTGCCCGCTTTGCTGGCCTGAGACTCAAGCCAGCGGCGCCAGGCCCGAGTTGCCGCGGCCGGCCGGCGCGGCCAGCACGCCGCCGGCCTGCAGCAGCGTCGTGATCTCGTGCTGGCGCAGCGGGCGCGACAGCAGATAGCCCTGGAATTCGTGGCAGCCCTGGAAGCGCAGGAAGTCGAACTGCGCCGGGTTCTCCACGCCTTCGGCCACCACGGTCTTGCGCAGGCTCTGGCCCAGCGAGATCACGGCGCGTGCGATCATGGCCACCTCTTCCTCGTGCTCGATGCCGGTGACCAGGGAGCGGTCGATCTTGATGATGTCCAGCGGAAAGCGGCGCAGGTAGCTCAGCGAGGAGTAGCCGGTGCCGAAATCGTCCATGGCCAGCTGCACGCCCAGGGCCTTGAAGTCGCGCAGGATGCCGACCACGTAGTCGCTGTCGCCCATGAACACGGTCTCGGTGATTTCGAGCTCCACCAGCGCCGGCGGCAGCTGCGCTTCCTGCAGCAGGCCGGCCACATGGGCCACGATGTCGCCGCTGAGGAAGAGGCGTGCCGAGAGATTGACCGCGATGCGCAGCGGCGCGGGCGACTCCCGGTTCCACGCACGTGCGGCGGCAAAGGCACGCCGCAGCACGGCCGTGGTCAGCGGCGCAATCAGGCCGGTCTCTTCGGCGATGGGGATGAAGCGGTCGGGGCTGATCGGTCCGTAGTCGGGATGGAACCAGCGCGCCAGCGCCTCCACGCCCACGACGCGACGGCGATGGTCCACCTTGGGCTGGTAGTACACGTCCAGCTCCTCGTGTTCGATGGCATGGCGCAGGGCGGCCTCGATGTTGAGGCG
>JAIERT010000093.1 GCA_019746735.1 Burkholderiaceae bacterium
GCCCTTCGGCTTTGCGCTGTTCTACCTGCGCAGCGTGGCGCCCAAGAAGGACTACACCGACCGCGTCACGGGCCAGACCATCCCGGCCGTGACCACGGGCCAGATCTACAAGGGCTCGATCGCCTTCATCATCATGCAGCTGATCATGGTGGGCATGATCATGGCCTTCCCGGGTCTGGTCACGGGCAACATCGACAAGGTGCAGAACCTGACCGACTCCGAGGTGATGCAGCAGCTCGACATCCGCCCCTCCGATGCGGGCGAAGACGGGGCAGAGGCCGACAAGCCGGATGCGGAAGACGGCGAGCTCCGGCCTGAAGAGGAAGAAGACAGTGGCCGGGCCGACGAGGACCCGATGAAGGCCCTGCAGGAGTCCATGAGGAAAGACCGCAAGTAGGTGCTGTCCGCCTCGCGCGTAGCCCCGCCATGGCGGGGCTTTTTCATGGCGCCTGCGTACCGGCAGCGGCTGGCGCGGCCACAAAAAAAGCCCCGCCGAAGCGGGGCTTGGGGTCAGGCGCCTGCGGTGTTTACAGCTTCTGGCCCTGCATATAGCTGTCGAAACGCGCCTCGGTGAAGCGGAACCACAGATTGGATTCGCGACGGAAATTGTCGTAGTCCGTGTAGACCTTCTTCCAGTTCGGGTTCTTGGCGCTGATCTCGGCGTACAGGGCCATGGACTCCTTGAAGGCCAGGTCCATCACCGCCTTGGGGAAGACCACGAGCTTGGTCTTGTTGGCCACGAGCTGCTTGAGCGCCTCGGGGTTCTTGGCGTCGTACTTGGCCTGCATGACCACGTGGGCGTGGGACGCGGCCGCCTCGACGATGGCCTTGTTCTCGGCGCTGAGGGTGTCGTAGGCCTTGTTGTTGATGTACAGGTCCAGCTGCGGACCACCTTCCCACCAGCCGGGGTAGTGGTAGAAAGGCGCGACCTTGAAGAAGCCCAGCTTCTGGTCATCGTACGGTCCCACCCATTCGGCGGCGTCCAGCGTGCCCTTTTCCAGCGCCTGGTAGATCTCGCCACCGGGGATGTTCTGCGGCACACCGCCCATGCGCTCGACCACCTTGCCGGCGAAGCCGCCAACGCGGAACTTCAGGCCCTTCATGTCGGCCACGGTCTTGATCTGCTTGCGGTACCAGCCGCCCATCTGCGCGCCGGTGTTGCCCATGGGGAAGCTGACGATGTTGTAGTTGGCGTAGAACTCGCGCATCAGCTTGAGGCCATTGCCTTCGTACATCCAGGCCGTCATCTGGCGGCTGTTGAGGCCGAAGGGGATGGCACAGGCCAGGGCGAAGGTCTCGTCCTTGCCGAAGAAGTAGTAGGGTGCGGTGTGGGCCATCTCGACGGTGCCGTTCTGCACCGCGTCAACCACGCCGAAAGGCGGCACGAGCTCGCCGCCAGGGTGCACGGAGATCTCGAACTTGCCGCCCGACATCTCCTTGACCTTTCTTGAGAACACCTCGGCCGCGCCGTAGATGGTGTCCAGGGCCTTGGGGAAGCTCGAGGCCAGACGCCAGCGGATGGCGGCCTGGGCATGCACCGCGGGCGCGGCGCCGGCGGCCAGCACACCGGCGATACCAGCGCGCTTGATGAGGGAACGACGGTCCATGTGTGTCTCCTGTGAGGACATTGAGGTGGGGGCGATTCTGTGCGCCGGCCTCTGGAGACAACATCAGGGCTTACCCCTGTCCGTGCCATTGCGTGGTGTCCACGCCATAAAAAAACGGGCCCGCAGGCCCGTTCCTTATGCTCATTGTCGTCTGGCTTACAGTTTCACGCCGCTCATGTAGCTGTTGAAACGACCTTCGGAGAAACGCTCCCACAGGATCTGGTCGCGCTGGAAGGCGCGCATGTCCTGGTGGATCTTCTTGAACTCGGGCG
>JAIERT010000376.1 GCA_019746735.1 Burkholderiaceae bacterium
CGGGCATCGTGAGCAAGATGGACGAGAAGAACCACCACCTGCACAAGAGCGTGTTCATCGGCGAGATCAAGGCCGATGGCCAGTTCAATGTGGTGTGGAAGACCCCGGGCCCGGTCAAGGCCAAGCCCTGGAGCCCCTACATCGAAGGCAATGACAAGAAGAAGGACGAGCCGGAAAAGGGCGCGGCCGTCGCCAAGAAGTAATAAGACGCCCCCCGAAGCGGCCTGCGGCCGCCCGGTGCCACCGCCGGAGGCGGTGGCTCTTCGGGACCGTCCCAAGCTGCGCGGGCAGCTTGGGAGCCGCGGCCCTCAGCCCCCACTGGGGGTGTGAGCCGCAAAGGTCTTGCAGCGTGGGCATGAACCCTCGTGCCCACCCTACAGGTTCTCTCATGATTCGAAGTTTCTTGCTGTCACTCGCCGCGTTGCTGCTCGCGGCACCCGTCCAGGCCCTGACGCCCGCAGAGGCGCAGGCCATCGCCATCGGCGAGACCGATGCCCGCATCACGGCCCTGCAGCAGGCCGTGCTCAACCCGGACGAAGGCAAGGTGGCCTTGCTGCAGGCCCTGGCCGACGACGCCGTCAAGGTGGCGGGTGGCAAGGTCTACATCGTGCGCGACGACCGAGCGGTGGACGCGGCCACGGGGGCGCCGGCCACCTTGCCCGACGACGCCGAGGACGTGATCAACAACAACCGCATGCGCGGCGAGATCGACACGGCGCTGGCCGTGCTCAAGCTCTTCAGCCCCGACAGCAAGCTGCGCGGGGACGCGGCGCGGGCCATGCTCAAGGAGCCCGATGCCGGGCGCCTGCCGCTGATCGACAAGGCCCTGGCCGCCGAGCAGGACGAGCGCGTGCGCGGGGTGCTCACGCTGGCGCGCGCGGCCGTGCTGCTGGGCAGCGAAGACAAGGCCCAGCGCCTCAGCGCCGCCGGTGCGCTGGCGCAAAGTCGCACGCCCGACACCAAGCTGCTGCTCAACGAGCGCCTGGCCAACGAGAGCGACGCCGATGTGAAGGCGCAGATCAGCTCTGCCATCCGCCAGATCGACGATGGCCTGCAGTGGGGCGAACGCCTGGGCCAGGCCTTCACGGGCATCAGCCTGGGCAGCATCCTGCTGCTGGCCGCGCTGGGCCTGGCCATCACCTACGGCCTCATGGGCGTGATCAACATGGCCCATGGCGAGCTGATCATGATCGGCGCCTATGCCACCTATGTGGTGCAGGGCGTGTTCCAGAAGTATCTGCCGGGCGCCTTCGACTGGTATCTCGTGGCCGCCGTGCCCGTGGCTTTCCTGGCCTCGGCGCTGGTGGGCGCGGCGCTGGAGCGCAGCGTGATCCGTTTCCTCTACGGCCGGCCGCTGGAGACGCTGCTGGCCACCTGGGGCATCAGCCTGGTGCTCATGCAGGCGGTGCGCTCGCTGTTCGGGGCGCAGAACGTGGCGGTGGAAAACCCGGCCTGGATGAGCGGGGGCTGGCTGGTGCTGCCCAATCTCATGCTGCCATACAACCGCCTGGTCATCATTGCCTTTGCCGCGGCTGTGCTGATCGGCATGGCCCTGTTGATCGGCCGCACGCGCCTGGGGCTCTTTGTGCGCGGTGTCACGCAGAACCGGCCTATCGCGTCCTGCATGGGGGTGAACACGGCGCGCGTGGACACCTATGCCTTTGCACTCGGCTCGGGCATCGCGGGGCTGGCTGGCTGTGCGCTGAGCCAGATCGGCAACGTCGGCCCCGATCTGGGCCAGGGCTACATCGTCGACTCCTTCATGGTCGTGGTGCTCGGTGGCGTGGGCCAGCTGGCCGGCACGGTGTACGCCGCACTGGGCCTGGGCGTGCTCAACAAATTCCTCGAAGGCTGGACGGGCGCCGTGCTGGCCAAGATCGCCGTGCTGGTCTT
>JAIERT010000264.1 GCA_019746735.1 Burkholderiaceae bacterium
TCACCGGCGCCACCGGCACCGGCAAGACCATCACCCTGCAGACCCTGGCCGAGGGCTTCTCGAAGATCGGCGTGCCGGTCTTCCTGGCCGACATCAAGGGCGACCTGACGGGCATCTCCCAGGCCGGCCGGATCGGCGACAAGATGGCCAAGGTGCTGGCCGAACGCGGCATCGAGGCCCCCGCCTCCATCGCCTGCCCCACCACACTCTGGGACGTGTTTGGAGAACAGGGTCACCCCGTGCGCGCCACGGTCAGCGACCTGGGCCCGCTGCTGCTGGGCCGCATGCTCAACCTCAACGACACCCAGGAGGGTGTGCTGCAACTGGTCTTCAAGATCGCCGACGACCAGGGCCTGCTGCTGCTGGACCTCAAGGACCTGCGCGCCATGTGCCAGCACGTGGGCGACAACGCCGCCCAGTTCCGCACCCAGTACGGCAACATCAGCGCGGCCAGCATCGGCGCCATCCAGCGCGGCCTGATGCAGATCGAGGAACAGGGCGGCAGCCAGTTCTTCGGCGAACCCATGCTGGACATCGCCGACTTCATGCAGACCGACGGCAAGGGCCACGGCGTGATCAACATCCTGGCGGCCGACAAGCTCATGAACTCGCCGCGCCTGTAGGCCACCTTCCTGCTGTGGCTGCTGTCCGAGCTGTTCGAGCAGTTGCCCGAGGTGGGCGACCTGGACAAGCCCAAGCTGGTCTTCTTCTTCGACGAGGCCCACCTGCTCTTCAGCGACGCTCCCAAGGCCCTGATCGAGCGCATCGAGCTCGTGGTGCGCCTGGTGCGCTCCAAGGGTGTGGGCGTGTATTTCGTCACCCAGAACCCGCTGGACATCCCGGACACCGTGCTGGGTCAGCTCGGCAACCGCGTGCAGCATGCGCTGCGAGCCTTCACCCCGCGCGACCAGAAGGCCGTGAAGTCGGCCGCCGAGACCATGCGCGCCAACCCCAGGCTGGATATCGCCACCGCCATCACCGAGCTCGGCGTGGGCGAAGCCCTGGTGAGCTTCCTCGATGAAAAAGGCCGCCCCTGCGTCACCGAGCGGGTCTACGTGCTGCCCCCGGGCAGCCAGATCGGCCCGGTCAGCCCCGAGCAGCGCAAGACCCTGCTCAGCAGCTCCGTGGTGGCCGGCGTCTACGAAAAGATCGTGGACCGTGAGTCGGCCTTCGAACGTCTGAGCCAGCGCACCCAGGCCAAACAGGCCGAAGCCCAGGCCCAGCAGGAGGCTCAAGCCCAGGAAAAGGCGGACGGCGGCGGCCTGCTCGACAGCCTGGGGGGAATCCTGGGCGGCGGCGCCAAGCGCACGCGCGCCAGTGCCGGCGAACAACTCATCAAGAGCGCCGCAAGCTCCATCGGACGCGAAGTCGGACGACAGATCATCCGCGGGGTGCTCGGCAGCATCCTGGGTGGCGGCAAGCGACGCTAGGAGCGAACACCGTGGCCATCTCCCACCCCAAAGCCGCCAGCAACGCCAAGAAAACCGGCGCAAACAGCGCCAAGGACACACTCGACTGGCGCATCAAGGAGCTGCGCGCCTTCGATGTCTCCCGCATCCAGGACCGCTGGGACCCTGTGCTTGAAAGCCTGCACAAGAGCGTCAACGAGGCCCTGGCCGAGGTTCTCGGCAGCAACTCGCCCGACTACCGCAAGTTCGCCATCGAGACCTTCGATGCCACCCTGCCGGTGGATTTCGGCGGCCGCTACTCGGTCGAGGAGTTGCAGCGCGCCGTCCAGGAGAGCGTGGCCCAGGCCATCGTCACCCTGGATCGTGTCAAGGCACTGGTGCGGGAGCGTTCACGCCAACAGCCCGCCGCATCCGCCGCATCCGCTGCACCTGCACCTGCACCTGCACCTGCACCTGCACCTGCACCTGCACCTGCACCTGCACCTGCACCTGCACCTG
>JAIERT010000082.1 GCA_019746735.1 Burkholderiaceae bacterium
CCATGCCCAGCGCCTTGCCCACGTCGCGGATCGCGCCGCGCGCGTGGTAGGTGTGCACGGCCGCGGTGAGCGCGGCACGCTCGCGCCCGTACTTTTGGTAGAGGTACTGGATGACCTCTTCGCGCCGCTGATGCTCGAAGTCCACGTCGATGTCCGGCGGCTCGTTGCGCTCCCGGCTGATGAAGCGCTCGAACAGCGCGTTGCCGCGCGCCGGGTCCACCTCGGTGATGCTCAGGCAGTAGCACACGGCCGAGTTGGCCGCGGAGCCACGCCCCTGGCACAGGATGTCTCGGCTGCGCGCAAAGCTCACTAGGTCGTAGACAGTGAGAAAGTATTTCTCGTAGCCCAGCTCGGCGATGAGCGAGAGTTCGTATTCCAGCTGCTGCTGCACCGCGGCTGGCACGCCCTGCGGGTAGCGCCGGTCCGCGCCCTCGTGGGTAGCGCGGCGCAGATAGCTCGTGGGCGTCTCGCCCGCGGGCACCACCTCCTGCGGGTACTCGTACTTCAACTCGTCCAGGCTGAAGGTGCAGAGCTGCGCCAAACGCACCGTCTCGGCCAGCAGCTCCTCAGGGTAGAGCGCGGCCAGGCGCAGGCGCGCACGCAGATGCGCCTCGGCATTGGGCTGCAGCGCGTAGCCGCACTCGGCCACCGGCTGGCCGAGCTGGATGGCCGTCATCACGTCCTGCAGCGGCTTGCGCGAGCGCACATGCATGTGCACGTTGCCCGCCGCCACCAGGGGCACGCCGCAGCGCGCCCCCGCCGCGCGCAACTCGCGCAGCCACAGGTCGTCGTCCAGCCGGTGCAGCAGCTCCACCGCCAGCCAGCGGCGCTGGGGGAACTGCGCCTGCAGCCATTGCAGCTGGGCGTCCAATTGCTCTGCAAAGCGCGGCGCTTCGGGCCGCAGGCTGTCACGCGCCGGCACCAGCAGGGCCAGCAGCTCGCGGCCATCGAAGGCCAGTTGGTTCCAGGCATCGAGCCGCAGCCGGTAGCGCAGGCCGCGCTCACGCTCGCGCGGCGTCACGGTGTGGTTGCGCGCCTGCGTGATCAGCTCGCACAGCTGCCCATAGCCCGCGCGGCTGCGCGCCAGCAGCAGCAGCGTGAAGTGCGTCTCTTCGTCTACCTCCACCCGCAGCTCGGTGCCAATGATCAGGTGCAGGCCCAGGCGCTTGGCCTCGCCATGCGCGCGCACCACGCCGGCCAGCGTGCACTCGTCGGTCAGCGCCAGCGCGCTGTAGCCCAGCGCATGCGCGCGTGCCATCAGCTCCTCCGGGTGCGAGGCCCCGCGCTGGAAGCTGAAGTTGCTCAGGGCATGCAGCTCGGCGTAGGCCGGCAGCGTGGCCGAGGGCAGGACGGAGTGGCTCGGGTTCATGGCGGTTCAGCCCATCAGCACGTGGCGCTGTTCGGACCACGGGCAGGGAAAACGGCAATGTCTTGCGCGGTCTTGCGGTCTATAGTGGCAACGCTGTGGCCACGCCGACCGGCTGCCCTGCTGTCACGGGGTGGCGGGCTGTAAAGCGCGTGGTTGTAGGGTTAAATCGAATACTGTATGCGTGTACAGTATAACTACTGCGACATCAGCTGCCAACAGGGGAACGAAGTCGTCCATGCCACGAGCCAACGGCACTAACAGTCATCTAGCCGGCGAGTACTTCGTTGCTGCAGAACTCTATCGGCGCGGATATACCGTCGCGATGACGCTTGGAAATGCGAAAGCGATAGACCTATTCGCGGAGCGCGACAGCCGAACCGCGAATGTTCAAGTGAAGGCTATCGCCAAGCGCCAGAACGTCGGCTGGCCCATGATGCGAGACAAAGTACTTCCTGGCATCGTGTACGTATTCGTCTTTGAAGCTGACCTGCCCGGTTTTTCCGAGCCATTCATTCCTGTAAGACGGCCGGGTTGGGGATTGAATGATATTGCTGTTTGAA
>JAIERT010000274.1 GCA_019746735.1 Burkholderiaceae bacterium
CCTGCTCGGCCGGCTCGAACAGGCGCCCGCTCTCCAGCGACCAGTCGCGCACCTCCAGGTAGTCGTTGGTGGTGCCGAAAATGCCGGTGTTCCAGTTGGCGTTCTGCGCCACGGCCTGCGCCGTGGTGCGCGACGACGGCGCCACGGCCTGCACCTCGGGAATCTCGAGGGCGATGGCCTCGGCGTCCTCCTCGGTGAAGCGTGAACGCGTCTGCGCCGCCTGCCGCACACCGGCCGCCGACAGACTGCCGGGGATGACCAGCATCACGTTGGAGCCCAGGCCCTTCATCTGCTCCTGCACGCGCTCGGTCGCGCCATTGCCCACGGCGATCATGGTGATCACCGCGGCCACGCCGATGATGATGCCCAGCATGGTCAGCACGCTGCGCAGCGTGTTGGCGGCCAGCGCGCGCCAGGCCGTGCGCAGGGCGGCGAGCCAGTTCATGCCCCCACCTCCGCCCCGGCCGCGGCCGGGTGCCCCGGCTGGCGCACGTCCTCCACGATCAGCCCGTCGCGGAACACCAGACGCCGGCGCGCCCAGGCCGCGATGTCGGCCTCGTGCGTGACGATCACCACCGTCATGCCGCGCGCATTGAGGTCCCTGAGCAGGCGCATGATGTCCTCGCTGGTCTTGGTGTCGAGCGCGCCCGTGGGCTCGTCGGCCAGGATGAGCTGCGGCTGGTTCACCAGCGCGCGCGCAATCGCCACGCGCTGCTGCTGCCCGCCCGACAGTTCGCTGGGCGTGTGTTCCCAGCGCTCACCCAGGCCCACGGTCTGCAGCGCCGCCATGGCGCGCGCCTTGCGCTCGGAAGATTTCACGCCCGCATAGACCATGGGCAGCTCCACGTTCTCCAGCGCGCTGGTGCGCGGCAGCAGGTTGAACTGCTGGAACACGAAGCCGATGCGCCGGTTGCGGATGGAGGCCAGCTGCTGCGGCGTCATGCTCTCCACCGCCTCGCCGGCCAGGCGGTAATGGCCCGCGCTGGGCTGGTCCAGGCAACCCAGGATGTTCATCAGCGTGGACTTGCCCGAGCCCGAAGCGCCCATGACGGCCACGAAGTCACCCTCCGCGATGTCCAGCGACACCCCGCGCAGCGCATGCACGGTGTTATCGCCCATGGCGTAGGTCTTGACCAGGTCGCGCGCTTCGATCAGTGCCATGTCCATCCATCGCCCAAAGAGAAAGCCAGGTCCGCGTTGTGCAGCGGGCCCACGCGGGGAACGCCGTGGAACCGGCTGGGCCGGGCCACAGGCGTTGCCCCCTGCAAGGGGGGTGGCGTAGCGACACGCAGTGCGCGGAGCCTGGGGGTGTGCACCATGTCTAGAACATCATGCGCGGTGCGCCGCCTGCGCGCGCCGGGCTGGCCGAGCCTGTGCTCGTCGCGCCGGTGATCACCGTCGCACCTTCCTGCAGGTCCGCCGCCTCGGGCGAACCCGGCGCCACGATGAGCTCGGTCTGCGTGCCGTCGGTGATGCCCAGGCGCACGTTCAGGGCCTTGGGCTTGCCCAGGGCGTCCGGCACATAGATGCGGCCGCGCGTGATGGTGCGGCCCGCCGCCTCAGCCTGCATCTCGGCATAGCGCTTCTTCTGCTCGGGCGTCAGCACCTCGGCGATGCGCGCGCGGATGTCGGCCGTGATGCGCTCGCGCGCCTTGGTCCGCTCGGCCTCGGGCAGCTCGCGCAGCTGCATGAACTTCGGGCGTGCGCCGGCGTAGATGGCATCCACCTTCTCGGTCTGCGCGGCGTCGAGCTGCAGCTCGCGCACCAGGCGGTTGCGGAACTCGGCCATCGGGTTGCTGCCGCCGGCCGCCGGGGGGGTGGGCACGGCCGCGGGCGGTGCGTCCTGCGGCGCGGTGGCGGGCGCTGCGGGCTCCACACCCGCAATGCGCACGCGCAGCGCCGCATTGGGCACCTTGAGCACGTTGTCGCGCTGGTCGGTGATCACGCGCACATTGGCCGT
>JAIERT010000328.1 GCA_019746735.1 Burkholderiaceae bacterium
TCAGGCCCTGGCTCACGGCGGGCTGGGTCAGGTCCAGCAGCTCGGCCGCACGACCCACCTTGCGCACGCGGTAGACCGCGTCGAACACCCGCAGCAGGTTGAGATCGAGGTCCTTGATATTCATATTTCTAATAATTGATAGTCACATTATTTTATTGATTAATGAACATCGCAAGGTCACACTTGCCGGCTGCTCGCATACCCAGAGGAAGACACGTGGAAGTTTCATTCAGCCAGGAGATCAAGTCCCTGGCCCTCGGTCAGGGCCAGACCTTTCATGGCGAGGGCATCCTGGCCATCACCAAGGCCCTGCTGCAATCGGGCGTGTCCTACGTCGGCGGCTACCAGGGCGCGCCGGTCTCGCACCTGCTCGACGTCATGGTCCAGGCCAAGGGCTATATGGACGAGCTCGGCGTGCACGTCGAGGCCTGCTCCAACGAAGCCTCGGCCGCGGCCATGCTGGGCGCCTCCATCCACTACCCGCTGCGCGGCGCCGTGACCTGGAAGTCCATCGTCGGCACCAACGTGGCGGCCGACGCGCTGTCCAACCTGGCCTCGCCGGGCGTCACGGGGGGCGTGCTCATCGTCGTGGGCGAGGACTACGGCGAGGGCGCCAGCGTGATCCAGGAACGCACCCATGCCTATGCGCTCAAGTCCGGCATGGTGCTGCTCGACCCGCGCCCCGACCTGCAGTGCATGGTGGACACGGTGGAGCACGGCTTCGCGCTCTCCGAGGCGTCGAACATGCCCGCCATCCTGGAACTGCGCATCCGCGCCTGCCATGTGCGCGGCAGCTTCGCGGCGCGTGACAACCGCGCGCCCAAGATCTCCACGCGCGCGCTGATGGAAGAGCCCGCGGTCTTCAATTACGAGCGCCTGGCCCACCCGCCCGTGACCTTCCGGCACGAGAAGCTCAAGATCGAGCAGCGCCTGCCGGCCGCACGCGCCTATGTGCGTGAACACAAGCTCAACGAACTCTTCGCCGGCAAGCACAGCGATCTGGGCATCGTGGTCCAGGGCGGGCTCTACAACACCCTGATCCGCACCCTGCAGCAGTTCGGCCTGGCCGACGCCTTTGGCCAGACCGACATCCCGCTGCTGGTGCTCAACGTGACCTACCCCCTGGTGCCCGAGGAACTCACCGAGTTCTGCGTGGGCAAGCGCGCCGTGCTCATGGTCGAGGAAGGCCAGCCCGAGTACATCGAGCAGGAACTGGCCACGATGCTGCGCCGCGCCGACATCCAGACCCCGCTGCACGGCAAGGACATGCTGTCGGCCGCGGGCGAATACTCGGCCGAGGTCATGGCCGGTGGCCTGGAGAAGTTTCTGCGCCGGTACCGTAGCGAGCTGCTGCCCACCACCGTGCCCGAGTGGCTGGCCGGCAACCGCGAGCGCCGCGCGGCGATTGCCAAGGACCTGGGCCAGCCCCTGCCGGCCCGTCCGCCAGGCATGTGCATCGGCTGCCCCGAGCGCCCCGTGTTCTCCGCGCTCAAGATCGCGCAGCAGCAGGTCGGCGACGTGCACGTGGCCGGCGACATCGGCTGCCACGCACTCGCCACCTTCGAGCCCTTCTCCTTCGGCCACTCCATCCTAGGCTACGGCATGTCCCTGGCCAGCCGTGCCGGTGTCTCGCCCATGATGAACCGCCGTGTGCTCTCCGTCATGGGCGACGGCGGCTTCTGGCACAACGGTCTGCTGACCGGCGTGCAGAGCGCGCTCTTCAACGGCGACGACGCGGTGCTGCTGATCTTCAAGAACGGCTACACCTCGGCCACGGGCACGCAGGACATCATCTCCACCCCCGGCAACGAGGCCAAGGAAGACGCCACCGACAAGCGCGCCAGCGTGGTCCACACCAACCAGACCATCGAGAGCACCCTCAAGGGCCTGTGACCTGCCCGGTTTTTCCGAGCCATTCATTCCTGTAAGACGGCCGGGTTGGGGATTGAATGATATTGCTGTTTGA
>JAIERT010000073.1 GCA_019746735.1 Burkholderiaceae bacterium
TGGCCAGGGCGATCAGCAGCTGGCGCAGGATGGAGGCGTCGAGCCGTCCGTCCGTCATGGCCTGCAGCGGGCCGGCGACATAGCGCAGCACCTCGGGCAGGGCCGCCAGCAGCACCGAGCCCAGAATGACCCCGGGCAGGTGGCCGATGCCGCCGAGCACCACCATGGCCACGATCATCACGGACTCCATCAGGCTGAAGGACTCGGGCGAGATGAAGCCCTGGAAGGCGGCGAACATGGAGCCGGCCACACCGCCGAAGGTGGCACCCATGCCGAAGGCCAGCAGCTTCATGTTGCGCGTGTTGATGCCCATGGCCTTGGCCGCGATCTCGTCCTCGCGGATCGCCATCCAGGCACGGCCGATGCGCGAGAACTCCAGGCGGTGGCAGATGATCACGCTGACCACCACCAGCGCGAGGAAGAGGTAGTAGTACATGGTCACTGGCGCCACGTCCAAACCGAAGACATTGAGCTTCTTGCCCAGATCGAAGCCGAAGAACTTGATCGAGTCGATCTGGCCGATGCCCTTGGGGCCGTTGGTGATGTTGACCGGGTGGTCCAGGTTGTTCAGGAAGACGCGGATGATCTCGCCGAAGCCCAGGGTTACGATGGCCAGGTAGTCGCCGCGCAGGCGCAGCGTGGGCGCGCCCAGCAGGATGCCCAGCACCCCGGCCAGGAGCGCAGCCAATGGAATCACGATCCACAAGGGTGTGTGCAGGCCCTGGGGGAAAAGGGCGGCAAAGGCGGGGAAGTGGTCGCTCAGGTGGGGCGAGGCCATGAGGCCGAACATATAGGCGCCGATGGCGAAGAAGGCCACGAAGCCCAGGTCCAGCAGGCCGGCGTAGCCCACCACGATGTTCAGGCCCAGGGCCAGCAGCACGAACAGCAGGGCCATGTCCAGGATGCGCACCCAGGCATTGCCGTAACTCTGCAGGATCAGGGGCAGCACCAGCAGACCGATGGCGGCCAGCACGATGGCGATGAGGCGGTGACGGGAATTCATCTGCATCTGCATCACCTCAAGCCCGGTCCGCCACGCGTTCGCCCAGCAGGCCCGAAGGCCGCAGCGTGAGCACCGCGATCAGCACGATGAAGGCAAAGATGTCGGTGTAGTGGCTGCCCAGCACGCCCCCCGTGAGGTCGCCGATGTAGCCCGCGCCGATGGACTCGATCAACCCGAGCAGGATGCCGCCGACCACGGCGCCAGCCAGGTTGCCGATGCCGCCGAAGACCGCGGCCGTGAAGGCCTTGAGCCCGGGCAGGAAACCCATGCTGTGCTGTACCGTGCCGTAGTTGCTGGCCCACATCACGCCAGCGATGGCCGCCAGCACGGCGCCGATGATGAAGGTGGCCGAGATCACGCGGTCGGGCTGCACGCCCATGAGCGCAGCCACGCGGGGGTTCTCGGCCGTGGCACGCATGGCCCGGCCGAGCTTGGTGGCATGCACCAGCCACATCAGCGCGGCCAGCGTGACCACGGTGGTCACCAGGATCATGATCTGCGTGGGCGTGATGCTGGCGCCGCCGATCTGGATGGGCGTGCTCGGCAGCAAGGTGGGATAGGACTTGTAGTTGGGCTTCCAGATGATCATGGCGATCGTCTGCAGCAGGATGGACATTCCGATGGCCGTGATCAGGGGCGCCAGGCGCGGGCTGTTGCGCAGCGGCCGGTAGGCCACCTTCTCGATGCTGTAGTTCAGCGCCGCGGCGAGTGCGCAGGCGATCAACAGGGCGATGATCAGCACCAGCCAGGGCGGCAGCAGGGGCTGGAGGATGCCGATGACCGTCCAGCTGACGAGCGCGCCGACCATGAGCACCTCGCCGTGGGCGAAGTTGATCAGGCCGATGATGCCGTAGACCATGGTGTAGCCCAGGGCGACCAGGGCATACATGCTGCCCAGCACCAGGCCGTTGATGATTTGTTGGAGAAAGATGTCCATGTGTGACCTGTCACTGGTTTGCTTGCAGCAAGCTTCATGCCAT
>JAIERT010000290.1 GCA_019746735.1 Burkholderiaceae bacterium
GAAGAGAAGTCGCCCTGGAAGGCCCCCATGGGGGTGCGGGCGGCGCCGACGATGACGATGGGATCGGACATGGTGTGCTCCTGAGTCTGCATGCGTAGCCGTCCATTTTGCCGCGAAAGCCCGCTCCGGCGGGCCTGCACGGCAACGGTCAGGAAGACTACGTAGGGGTGTTTCCGGGGGTGATGGGGATGTAGATCTCACCGCCGGCACGCCGGAACTCGGCCGACTTCTGCGCCATGCCCGCGTCCAGCGCCTGCCCTTCGTTCACACCTTGTGTCTTGGCGTACTCACGCACCTCCTGCGTGATCTTCATGGAACAGAACTTGGGGCCGCACATGGAGCAGAAGTGCGCGACCTTGGCCGCGTCCTTGGGCAGGGTCTCGTCGTGGAATTTCTGCGCCGTGTCCGGGTCCAGCGAGAGGTTGAACTGGTCCATCCAGCGGAATTCGAAACGCGCCTTGGACAGGGCATCGTCACGCGCCCGTGCCCCCGGGTGGCCCTTGGCCACGTCGGCCGCATGGGCGGCGATCTTGTAGGTGATGAGGCCGGTCTTGACGTCCTCGCGGTCGGGCAGGCCCAGGTGCTCCTTGGGCGTGACGTAGCAGAGCATGGCCGTGCCGAACCAGCCGATCATGGCCGCGCCGATGCCGCTGGTGATGTGGTCGTAGCCGGGCGCGATGTCCGTGGTCAGCGGGCCCAGGGTGTAGAAGGGCGCCTCGCCGCAATGCTTGAGCTGCTCGGTCATGTTCGCCTGCACCAGGTGCATGGGCACGTGGCCCGGTCCTTCGATCATGGTCTGCACCTCGTGCTTCCAGGCGATCTGCGTGAGCTCGCCCAGGGTGCGCAACTCGGCGAACTGGGCCTCGTCGTTGGCGTCGGCACCCGAGCCGGGGCGCAGGCCGTCGCCAAGCGAGAAGCTCACGTCGTAGGCCTTCATGATCTCGCAGATCTCCTCGAAATGCGTGTAGAGGAAGTTCTCCTGGTGGTGGGCGATGCACCACTTGGCCAGGATGGAGCCGCCGCGCGAGACGATGCCCGTGACACGGTTGGCCGTGAGGTGGATGAAGGGCAGGCGCACGCCCGCGTGGATGGTGAAGTAGTCCACGCCCTGCTCGGCCTGTTCGATCAGGGTGTCGCGGAAGATGGCCCAGGTGAGGTCCTCGGCCACGCCGCCCACCTTTTCCAGCGCCTGGTAGATGGGCACGGTGCCGATGGGCACGGGCGAGTTGCGCACGATCCAGTCGCGTGTGGTGTGGATGTACTGGCCGGTGGACAGGTCCATTACCGTGTCCGCGCCCCAGCGTGTGGCCCAGACCAGTTTCTCCACCTCCTCCTCGATGCTCGAGGTCACGGCCGAGTTGCCGATGTTGGCGTTGACCTTGACCAGGAAGTTGCGGCCGATGGCCATGGGCTCCACTTCGGGGTGGTTGATGTTGGCCGGGATGATGGCGCGCCCGCGCGCCACCTCGTCGCGCACGAACTCCGGCGTCACCACCTGGGGGATGCTGGCGCCGAAGCTGTGGCCGGCCAGGCGCGTCTCGCGCTGCGGGTCCGCCAGATAGGCGGCCATCCACTCGCGCTGCTGGTTCTCGCGGATGGCCACGTACTCCATCTCGGGGGTGACGATGCCGCGGCGGGCGTAATGCATCTGCGTGACATTGGCGCCGCTCTTCGCGCGCCGCGGTGCGCGCTGCAGACCGGCCGCCTGGGCGCGCAGGGCGGCGAGGCTGTCCGTCTCGCCCTGCTTGAGGCCGTCGTCCAGCGCATCGAGCTGGCGGCCGCGGTAGAAATCGCTGTCACCGCGGGATTCGATCCAGCCTTCGCGCACCTGCGGCAGACCGCGCCGCACGTCGATGGCGGCCTGCGGATCGGTGTAGGGGCCCGAGGTGTCGTAGACCACCACGCGTTCGCCATTGCTCAGCGCGATCTCGCGCATGGGCACGCGCAGGTCGCTGCGGCTGCCGTGGAGGTGGATCTTGCGCGATGCGG
>JAIERT010000034.1 GCA_019746735.1 Burkholderiaceae bacterium
GCTTAAAATTCAGCCAGTTTGACCTATCTGGACCTGTGATGAACGCTGACCGAGAACTCGACACCCGCGGCCTGAATTGCCCCCTGCCCATCCTCAAGGCCAAGAAGGCCCTGGCTGAAATGCAGAGTGGCCAGACCCTCAAGGTCGTCGCCACCGACGCTGGCTCGGTGCGCGATTTCGCGGCCTTTGCCAAGCAGACGGGCAACGAACTGCTGGAACAGAGCACCGAGGGCAAGGACTACATCCACGTCCTCAAGCGCCGCTAAGAACTTACGAATAAATCTACTACGCGGCCCGATCGCCGCGTTGGGCGGTGCTCGGAATCCTCACGTACAGGAAGTACGTTCCGGTTCCTGCGCTCCGTCCGCCTTGCGCTCGGGCCGCTCGCTACGATTTCTTCGCAAGTTCCAGGTCGATCTCAGACCTTGAGCGATTTCAGATAGTCACGGAAACGCGTACCCACCTCGGGGTGCGCCAGGGCCAGCTCCACGGTGGCCTCCAGAAAACCTTCCTTGCTGCCGCAGTCATAGCGCTTGCCCGTGTAGGTGTAGGCGTAGGCGGCTTCCTGCTTCAACAGACCGGCAATGCCGTCGGTGAGCTGGATCTCGCCGCCCGCACCACGGGGCTGCTGGCGGATCTGGTCGAAGACCGCTGGCGTGAGGATGTAGCGGCCTGCCACGGCCAGACGTGAGGGCGCCAGCTCCGGGGCGGGCTTCTCGACCATGCGCTCGATCTGCAGCAGGCGCTCGCCCGCAGGCGTACCCGCCACGATGCCGTAGCGGCGCACCTGCTCCTGCGGCACTTCCTGCACCGCCAGCACCGAACGGCCCAGACGCTGGAAGACTTCGGCCATCTGCACCAGTACGGGCGGCCCGCCCGGCGGGCCCATCATCAAGTCATCGGCCAGCAGCACGGCGAAGGGCGCGCCTTCGGTCAGGTGTTCGGCGCAGAGCACGGCATGGCCCAGACCGAGCGCGCGCGGCTGGCGCACATAGGAGCAGAGCATGTCCTCGGGCTGCACCGAACGCACCAGGTCCAGCAGGGCCTGCTTGCCCGCCTGCTCGAGCTCGTTCTCCAGCTCGTAGGCGGTGTCGAAGTGGTCCTCGATGGCGCGCTTGTTGCGGCCGGTCACGAAGACCATGTGGCGGATGCCGGCCGCATAAGCCTCTTCGACCGCGTACTGGATCAGCGGCTTGTCGACGACGGGCAGCATCTCCTTGGGCGCGGCCTTGGTGGCCGGCAGGAAACGCGTGCCCAGGCCGGCCACGGGGAAAACAGCAGTCTTGATCTTGTTCATGGTCCCCATTCTCCCTGCGGAATGTGTCACTTCAATCGCGCCAGCTGGTCCCGGATCTTGGCCAGCGTGGCCGTGAAATCGGCCACGCGCTTGTTCTCCTGCTCGATCACGGCTGGCGGGGCCTTGGCGACAAAGGCCTCGTTGGACAGCTTGGCCCTGGCCTTGGCGATCTCGCCTTCCAGGCGCGTGGCCTCCTTGCCCAGGCGCGCCTTCTCGGCGGCCACGTCGACTTCCATGTGCAGGCACAGGCGCGCCTCGCCGACCACGGCCACGGGGGCGGCCTGCGCGGCATTCACCCACTCGGCTTCGGTCGCGAACACCTTGACCTCGCTGAGCTTGGACAGGGCCTGCAGCACCGGCGCCCACTGCGTGAGGAAAGCGGCCTCACCCGCGTTGCCGGCCAGCGCATAGAGCGGCAGCCGGGTGGAGGGCGAGACGTTCATCTCGCCGCGCAGGTTGCGGCAGGCATCGACGTACTGGCGCAGGCGGGCCACCTCGGCCATGGCAGCGGCATCGATGCGCTCGGGCTGGGCCACCGGGTAGGCCGCGATGCTGACCGACTCGCCGGCGCGACCGGCCACCGGCGCGACCTTCTGCCAGAGCTCTTCGGTGATGAAGGGGATCAGCGGGTGCGCCAGACGCAGGATGGTCTCCAGCGTGCGGATCAGGGTGCGGCGCGTGCCGCGCTGCTGCGCGGCGTTGCCACCGTTGACCT
>JAIERT010000410.1 GCA_019746735.1 Burkholderiaceae bacterium
GGTGGCCATGCCCGCACGCAGCCGCCAGGTCTGCACCTGCTTCAACGTGAACGAAGACGCCATCACCGGCACGCTGACGCAATGCAGCGGCAACGACAGCGAGCGCCTGGCCGCCCTGCAGCAGACCCTGAAGTGCGGCACCAACTGCGGTTCCTGCGTGCCCGAGCTGCAGCGCCTGGTACGACACACCGTGCCCCTGAAGCAGGCGGCATGAAGCTTGCAAGAACCACCCCATGGACATGAACACCCTGCCTCTCACCGGTTCCTGCGCCCTGGTCGGCGCCGGCCCGGGCGACCCCGATCTGCTCACGCTCAAGGCCGTCAAGGCCATCGCGCGCGCCACCCTGATCCTGGTCGACGACCTGGTCAACGAAGCCGTGCTCGTGCATGCCCGGCCCGACGCACGCATCCTGCACGTGGGCAAGCGCGGCGGCTGCACGTCCACGCCGCAGTCTTTCATCGAAAAGCTCATGATCACCGCGGTGCGCGAGGGCGAGCATGTGGTGCGCCTCAAGGGCGGCGACCCCTATGTCTTCGGTCGCGGCGGCGAAGAGGTGCAGCACCTGGGTGAAGCCGGCATCCGCGTGGAGGTCGTCAACGGCATCACCTCGGGCCTGGCCGCCGTGAGCAGCCTGGGCGCACCGCTCACGCACCGCGACCATGCCCACGGCGTGCTCTTCATCACCGGCCACGCCAAACCCGGCGGCCGCGCGCCCGACTGGGCCGCCCTGGCTGCCACCGCCTACGCCGAACAGCTCACGCTCGTGATCTACATGGGTGTGAGCGGTGCCCGGCAGATCGAAGCCGGCCTGCTCAGCGGCCTGCCCGGTGCCACGCCCGTGGCCCTGGTGCAGCACGCCAGCCTGCCCACGCAGCGGCAGGCCCTCACCACCCTGGACCAGTTGCACGCCACCCTGGTGCGTGAGGAGCTCGGCAGCCCCTGCATCATCGTGGTGGGTGAGGTGCTGCGGGCCGTGCAGCAGCTGCAGCAAGCTGGCCCGCAGTTTGCTTGGGGTACCTGAGCAGGGCGCATGTCATCGGGCCCTGCCTTACTGCGGTGCCTGCCATGAACACAAGCTCTTACTCCGTCACCACCTACACCCCACGCACCGTCACCACGCTCCAGAGGGCGGAGCTGCCCGCGCACATCAAGGGGCTCTCGCTCGTCAACCTGGCCGCGCGCCAGCGCATGCTCTCGCAGCGCATGATCCTGCAAACCCTGCTGGCCTCACGCGGCGATGCGCAGAAGTTCGAGGCGGCCCAGCGCAGCCTGCAGATCTTCACCGAGAGCCAGCAGCACCTGCAGGACACGGTCCACCATCTGGAGAAAAGCGCTGCCGCCAGGATCGAGGCGACCTACCATGGCCCGCGCGGCGTCGGTCCGCTGATCGGCAGCTTCATGCAGCTGATGCAGCGCACGCTGGAGCAGATCGGGCGCCAGGCACCGGGCGTGGCCGAATCGCTGATCGAGCTCGTGGGCCTGACCGACCGCATCCTCGACGCGCTCAACCTGGCGACGACCGCCTTCGACGAGGTCACCAAAGCCAAGTCCGAAGCCATGATGAAGGAGCTGGCCGGCATCGTGGGCGACATCCAGAACGTGGCCAAGGAAGCCAAGGTGGTGAGCTTCAACGCCCAGATCATGGCGGCTCGCGCCGGCCAGCACGGCCGTGAGTTCGCGGTCGTGGCCAACGTGCTCTCCGACATCACGGGCGAGATCGACGGCCTGACGCGCAAGGCGGCGGTGCTCGCGGACCGGAACAAGCTCGCGGCCTGAAGTTGCACACCCCCAGGCTGCGCGCACTGCGTGTCGCTACGCCCACGTGCCAGCGCCAGAGGCACAGGCTCTTCGCCCCGTCCAAGCCTGCGTAGGCAGGCTTGGAGCCGCGGAGCTAAGCCCCTCGAGGGGGCAACGCCAGTGGCCCGGCGAAGCCGGTTCCACGGCGTTCCACGCTTAGAGCCCGTCTGGACCAGCCACTACACTGCGGGCCATGCAACAGTTTGACGTGGTGGTGGTCGGCGCGGGTGCG
>JAIERT010000247.1 GCA_019746735.1 Burkholderiaceae bacterium
CGCCGCCGTAGTCGCGCGCCAGGCCGAAGTTCAGGCAGATGCTCTTGGCGTGGCCCACGTGCAGGTAGCCGTTGGGCTCGGGCGGGAAGCGGGTGCGGATGCGGGCCGGGTCGGGCTGGGCGCCCGGGGCCTGGGCGTGCTCGGTGGCGGTGCCGGGCTGGTGGCCCCAGGTGCGGCCGGCGTAGGTGCCGGCGGCCAGGTCGTGCTCGATGATCTGGCGCAGGAAGTTGCTGGCCTTGGGGGATTCTTTGTTGTCGGGTGCGCTCATGAAACGATTTTAGACGCCGCCCCCGGGGGGAAGGGGCCTAAGATGGGCGCCTCCAGAGGATTGAGCCCGAACAGGTGCCCCGCATGAGCCAGGTCCGCAACGAACGCATCACCCTCACCGCCGCCGAGCTGGCCGCTGCCGCCCGCGATGGCCTGATCACCAACACCCAGGCCAAGCTGCTCTGGGCCCGCTGGACCCAGCACGACCAGCTGCAGGCCACGGCGCCGGCCGGTCTGGACGGGCCGCGCTTCGGCTTCACCAATGTGCTCTATTACTTCGGCGGGCTCGTGGCCATCGGGGCCATGACGCTGTTCATGACCCTGGGCTGGAGCCAGTTCGGCGACTGGGGCCTGCTGGCCATTGCCCTGGGCTACCTCGTGGGCGCGCTGGCGGTGGCGGACCATCTCAAGCGCCGGGGCCTGCGCACGCCGGCGGGCCTGCTGGCCACGCTGGCCGTGTGCCTGGTGCCGCTGGCCGTGTGGGCGCTGCAAAGCGGCCTGGGCCTGTGGCCGCCGGGCGGGCCGAGCAGCTACCGGGCCTATCACACGCAGATCGACTGGCGCTGGCTCACGCTGGAATTCGCCACGCTGGCCGCCGGCGTGGTGATGCTCTGGCGCTACCGCCTGCCTTTCATGGTGATGCCGATCGCGGTGACGGTCTGGTACCTGTGGATGGACGTGGCCCATGCGCTGATGCAGCACAGCGGCTTCGAGTACAAATTCATGCGGGACCTGTCCCTGGTCTTCGGCATTGCCACCTGCTGCGTCGCGATGTGGGTGGACGTGCGCAGCCGCCGGGCCAGCGGGGAGTGGCGGCAGGACTATGCCTTCTGGCTCTACATCTTCGGCGCGCTGATGTTCTGGGGCGGCTTGAGCCTGCAGGATTCGGGCACGGAATGGGGCAAGGCGGTTTACGCACTGATCAATGTGGGCCTGGTCTTCCTGGGCGCGGCCATCGGCCGGCGGGTGTTCACGGTGCTGGGGGCCCTGGGGGTGGCGGGCTATCTGGGCTACCTGTCCTACCGGGTGTTCCGCGACAGCCTGCTGTTTCCGTTTGCGCTCACTCTCCTGGGGCTGGCCGTCATTGCTTTGGGTATCTGGTGGCAGCGGCATGAAAAAGCCATCGAGGCGCGGCTGGGGGCCTGGCTGCCGGCGGGCCTGCGGCCGCGGGATGTTCTCTAAACAGGAGCCGCCCGGGCGGTTACATCTGCTTACGGGCTTCACGGGCGCTTTGCGGTCAGCTGGGGGTCAGCCGCGTTGTAGGGACAGGGCGGCCCTTTGGCAGCCCGTCCAAGGAGACCTCTCATGAACCTAGTGAAGACTTCCAAATCCCTGCTGGCTGGCATGGCCCTGGTGGCTGGCCTGGGGCTGGGCGCCAGCAGCAGCGCCCAGGCAGGCACGGACGTGTTCTGGTCCATCGCCATGTCGCAGCCGGGCATCCATGTCGGCGTGTCCAACGGCCCCGTGCTGGTGCACGCGCCACGCGTCTACGTGCCGCCGCGGGTGGTTTATGCGCCCCCGCACCCGGTCTACCACGTGCACCCGGGCTACTACCACGGTCACAAGCACGGCCACAAGCACTGGAAGCACCACCACCATGACCGCGGCCATGGCCATGGTGGCCATGGTGGCCATGATCGCCACGGTCGCTGGGACGACCGGCACGACCGCCATGACCGCGACCACCACGCCCACCGCGGCGGCGGCCATCGCCCTGACTTGCACATGGGCAATCGCCGCTGATACAGTGTTCCCTGCCGCGGAC
>JAIERT010000309.1 GCA_019746735.1 Burkholderiaceae bacterium
GCGCGGTACCGGCGTTGTCGGAGAGGCGGGCCCCTTCCACCACACCCTGCGTGGAGCGCTCCATGGCGGCCACGGCATCCTGGGTATCGGTCTGAATCGCCTTCACCAGCGCCGAGATCTGGCGCGTGGCGTCGGCGGAACGTTCGGCCAGTCGCTGCACTTCTTCCGCCACCACCGAGAAGCCGCGGCCGGCTTCACCGGCCGACGCGGCCTGGATGGCGGCGTTGAGGGCCAGCACGTTGGTCTGTTCGGTAATGTCCGAGATCAGCTCCGTGATTTCACCGATCTCCTGGGAAGATTCACCCAGGCGCTTGATCCGCTTGGAGGTGTCCTGGATCTGGTCGCGGATGGCATTCATACCGCCGATGGCATCCTGCACGGCCTTGAGACCGGACTCGGCAGCCTGCAGCGACTGGCGCGCCACCGCAGCGGATTCCTGCGCCTGATGCGAGACCTGGTTGATGCGGGTCGACATGTCCACGACCGAACGACCGGTTTCGCGGATCTCGTGCAGTTGCTCGTTGGAGGCGGCCAGCAGCTCGGTGGAGGTCTGGTCCACCTCGGCCGTCGTCTGAGCCACCTGGGCCGCAGTGTTCTGCACGTTGCCCACCAGCAGCCGCAGTTCTTCGACCGTGTAATTCACCGAGTCGGCAATGGCGCCCGTGATGTCCTCGGTCACCGTGGCTTCCTGGGTCAGATCGCCTTCGGCCACCGTCTGCAGCTCGTTCATCAGTCGCAGAATGGCGGCCTGGTTGGCGTCGTTGACGCGCTTGGCCTCCTGCTCCTGACGCTCGGCTTCGAGTCGCTGCGCTTCGGCCGTCACCTGACGGCGGCGGCTGTCCATCAGCTGCACACGGGCCAGGCCGGCGGCGCAGACCAGGGCGAAGATGGCGGCGCCGATCAGGGCCAGCAGTGAGGTGGGGCCCAGACCCGTACGCGTGGCCAGCTGGGCCTGCAAAGCCTCCAGGTCACGGCGCAGCGGCTCGGAATCGTTGATCACCGTGATCTGGGCACTACGGGCCGAGACCAGGCCTTGCAGGTTGCCCAGAATGGCGCCTGCCTGGGTGCGGGTCTGCTCATAGAGCTTGATCAGGGCATCGATCTGTTCGCGGGTCTGCGGATCCTTGGTGGCATTCAGGCGCAGCTCCGGGCTGCCGTCGAGCAGACCCTGGGCGATTTCCTTGAAGGAGTTCAGGTCCTTGCCCAGCAGGAACACGGCTTCCGGACTCACGCCTTCGGCGGTCAGGAACTCGTTCGACGACTTGCCGATACGCTGGGTCAGCATCACGAGCTGGCCGGCCGCCGAGATCTCGGCTGCGCTGGCGTTCTGCTGCAGCTTGAGCGAAGACACGGTCTCGGCAATTTCCAGCAGGTCGGAGGACTGGCGGTTGATGGTCCGCAGGGCCGTGCCCACCTGGGTCAGGATCTTTTCCTGGGCCAGAATGGCCGCCGCGCTTTTCTCGGCACGCTCCATCAGGGGCAGCACCTTGTCGAGCTCGGGGATCAGGTCGGCGTCAATGGGCTCCAGACGCTGGGAGAAATCACCATTCTTCAGGCCGCGCAGCGTGCGCGCCATATAGCTCGAGCTCTCCCGCACTTCGGCAAAGGCGGTCGGCACACCCACCAGGGCCTGCGACACGGACTTGGCCAGGCGCTGCGACTGCATCAGGGACTGGCCCGTGGCATTGAGCTGCTGCGCCACGCGGTCGGCCGCCGTCAGGGCCACGAAGGCGATGGCACCGAGCATCACCAGGCCCAGGCCCAGCAGCCACCACAGCAGGCGCTGCTGCTCGGCAATGGGTCGGCGACCCAGCAGGGGCACGCTGACCAGGTCATCCTGATCCAGCGGCGCTGGCGCTGGCACGTCCTGCAGCAGAGTGTCCGCCTTCTCGGCGCCGTGGCCGCGCGGCAGAGCCGTCAGGTCATCGGGCATGGCCAGGCTCAGCCCGACGCTCTGCTCGGTATCGGGCGTCTTCTTCTTGCCAAAGAGTTTGTTGAGGACGGACATGTTGCAACCTTCAGGTTCGTTAGGGTGGCC
>JAIERT010000045.1 GCA_019746735.1 Burkholderiaceae bacterium
ACGCCTTCCTGCGCAACATGGCGGTCTACGGGCTCAAGCCGGTGGAGTTCTCGGTGCTCTCGCTGATCGCCCACAATCCGGGCATCACCTCGCGCCAGCTCTGCAGCACGCTCAACATCCAGCCGCCCAACCTCGTGGGCATGATCAACCAGCTGCAGCGGCGCGAGCTGATCACCCGGCGCCCGCATCCGCACGATGGCCGGGCCATGGGCCTGCATCTCACGCCCGCGGGACGCAAACTGGTCAAGCAGGCTGAACTCACGGCCTCCGAGCTGGAGGAAGCGGCCACCTCCCGCCTCAGTCAGGCCGAGCGCAAGACACTCATGCAGCTGCTCAGAAAAATTTATATTTGATGCACTATTTCACGCCCGCGACACAGGACCGGGCGTCAGGGTAGATACGGGGAGACCTATCAGCTATTAATCTTGTAGCATTGAAAAATGTGCGCTATAGTCCGCGTTCGCCGGTTCCCGTGGGGGCCGGCACGGGGAGGACGCGTCAGCCTGCAGCGCAGGCGGCGCACCAAGGAGTGCTGCTGAATGAGCTACAAGGAAAATGCCGCCATCGGCCAGTTGCTGGCTCTGCTCGAGTGCCGCTACGCGATGCGCGTGCTGTGGGCCTTGCGTGACGGCCACGCCCAGACCTTCCGCCTGCTGCAGGACAGCGTGGGCGGCATCACTCCCAACACCCTGAACACCCGCATCAAGGAATTGCGCGAAGCCGGCCTGCTCAACCACGGCAGCGAAGGCTATCTGCTCACCACCAGTGGCGCCGAACTCACCCGCCGCTTGGGCGATCTGCCCGCCTTTGCCAGCAAATGGGTCGCCAGCCAGGCGCGCAAGGCACGCTGACCCCACTGGCATAATCCGTCCTTCGCCCCCTGGCGCCCGGTCTTCCCGACCGGCCTCGCCAGCTATCAAAACAGTAGCAAGAAGGACCATGCCATGGCCATTGTCACCACCCCCTCCGGCCTGCAGTACGAAGACACCGTGCCCGGCACCGGCGCCGAAGCCGCCCGCGGCCAGGACGTGACCGTCCACTACACCGGCTGGCTCTGGAACAACGGCGTGCAGGGCGCCAAGTTCGACTCCAGCAAGGACCGCAACGACCCCTTCCAGTTCTCACTCGGCGCCGGCATGGTGATCCGCGGCTGGGACGAGGGCGTGGCCGGCATGAAGATCGGCGGCACGCGTGTGCTCATCATCCCGGCCAGCCTGGGTTACGGCGCCCGCGGCGCCGGCGGCGTGATCCCGCCCAATGCCACCCTGAAATTCGAAGTCGAATTGCTGGCCCTGGCCGGCTGAGCCCCCTGCCCGGCCGCCCGCGGCCGGCCTCTCCCCGCTCTTGAAACGGTCCGCGCCACCCCCATCTGGGCCGCTGACGCTTCATCTCCCCCAGAAAAATGTCCGAACCCCAAGCCAACCCCCTGCCTGAAGAGGCCCCGGGTACTGCCCCCGAAGGCCTTGCCGCCGATCCCCTGACCCAGCTCCAGGCGGAGCTGAGCGAGCTCAAGGCCAAGAGCGCCGACCTCGCCGACCAGTACCTGCGCGCCAAGGCCGAGGCCGAGAACGCCCGACGCCGTGCCGAAGAAGAGATCAGCAAGGCCCGCAAGTTCGCGGTCGAGTCCTTCGCCGAAAGCCTGCTGCCCGTCTGCGACAGCCTGGAAGCCGGCCTGGTGATCAAGGACGCCACGCCCGAGCAGATCCGCGAAGGCGCCGAGGCCACCCTGCGCCAGCTCAGCGCCGCGCTGGAGCGCAACAAGGTCATCGCCATCGCCCCGGCCACCGGCACCAAGTTCGACCCGCACCAGCACCAGGCCATCAGCATGGTGCCGGCCGAGCAGGACGCCAACACCGTGGTCAGCCTGCTGCAGAAGGGCTACACCATTGCCGACCGCGTGCTGCGCCCGGCCCTGGTGACCGTGGCGGCGCCCAAATAAAGACAAAGACTTGAAAGCCGGGAAGTTATCCACACCTACGGCACATCCGAATTTCCAAGCATCTCAGGAGTAAGAACATGGGCAAAATCATCGGCATCGACCTCGGCACCAC
>JAIERT010000310.1 GCA_019746735.1 Burkholderiaceae bacterium
CCAGCTCCAGCGGCGTGGCGGTGACCGTCTCGGCCTCCGTGCGCAGCCTGGAACAGGCCAACCGCGGCGAATCCGCTGCCGACGTGGACATGGACAAGGTGAATGCCGTGCGCCAGTCCATCGAGGACGGCACCTATGTCGTCAACGCCGAGGCCATCGCCGACAAGCTGCTGTCCAACGCCCAGGAGCTGCTCGACAGCCCGCGCAACTGATCCTGATCACCGCTACCCGGAGTCCCCATGCTGCCCGCCGACCTTGAGAAACCGCTCGCCCTGATGGAACTGCAGTGCCAGGCCGTGGCCGCAGCGGTGAACAGCGGACAGCCCCTGGAGCTCGAAGTCGCCAGCCAGTCGCTGCGCGACACCGCGGTGGCGTTCTCGGCCTTCATGGACAGCATCGGTGGCGCCGCCCAGGCTGGCCCGCAGCTGCGCGTCCGCCTCAAGAAGCTGGCCACCCAGCTCGGCATCCAGCGCGAGGCCCTGCTGCGCCGCAGCGCCGTGATCGAACGCGGCCTCCACGCCCTCGTCCCTTCGACGCAAAAGACCACCTATGCACCCGCGGGGCGGGCCAGTGTGTACCGGGGATTTGCGTCCTGAGATCTTTCGGATCTGCAAACAAAGGGCTGCCGACGGCAGCTTTTTTTGGCCTCATGGCTGCTGGCGCAGGGGCTTCTGTCGGGCAATGCCAGCCCATGACTTGCCTCAGCGCAGCGGAGGCCTCACGATCAACCCATGTTTGAACCCATCCCCATCGCGCTGTTGCTGGCGGGCACGGGCGGGCTCGTCGCCGTCACCGCGTTCAGGGCCTGGCGCAGGCCGGGCCGTCGGAGCAAGCCATGAGCTCGGACTCTGGCTGCCAGGCGGCCGATGGGTCTCCTTTCACGATCCAGCCGGACGCCGCCGCCGTCCTCGCCTTGCGTGCCAACTGGCGGTGGCTGCTGGGCGAAGGGTGGACGCCGTTGATGTTTTCTGCCATCGGGGATGTCTTCCTTGAAGTGGCCGCCGGAACCCTCTGGTGGCTGAATACGGCGACCGGCGCGCTGGAGCAGGTGGCCGAGTCGCGCCCGCAGTTCACGGATCTGCTCGAGGGCGACAGGGCGGATGAATGGCTGCTTCCCGGTCTGGTCGAGGCCTTGCACTCACACGGAAAGGTGCTGGCCGCTGATCAGTGCTACACCTACGCGATTCTTCCCGTCTTCGAGACAGGCAGTTACAGCGTGGAGAACATGCACCCGGTGTCTGCTGCCGAACACTACTCCATGACCGGCCATCTGCACGAGCACATCCGCAAGCTGCCGGATGGTGCGCGCGTGCGCCTCATCATTGGCGACTGAGCCGGTGAGGCGAACAAGGTCCGGGCGTGGCTTTGTCTGCAGGCCCCTGGCATGGGGTGCCCCGCCTAATGCGAGCGCATCTTCGCCCTGAGCCGCGCGATCGACTGGCTGTGCAGCTGGCACACGCGGGATTCGGTGACGCCCAGCACGGCGGCGATTTCCTTGAGGTTCATGTCCTGCTCGTAGTACATGCTCATGATGTACTGCTCGCGCTCGGGCAGGCCCTTGATGGCCGTGACCAGGGCGCCGCGCAGGCGCTGGTTGCGCAGCAGCTGCATGGGGTCGGCGTCGTCGTCGACCATGTGGCGGTCGAGGAAGCCGTCTTCGCCTTCGCCGCTGCCGGTCATGTCTTCCAGATAGACCAGCTGCGTGCCCTTGACCTTGTAGAGCAAGGACTGGTACTCGGCCAGGCTCAGGCCCAGTTCGGCGGCGATCTCGCTTTCGCTGGGTGAGCGGCCCAGCTTGTGCTCGAGCCGGGTGAGCGCGGTCTCAATCTCTTTCTGGCTCTTGCGCGAGCCGCGGCTCATCCAGTCGTTCTCGCGCAGCTCGTCGATCATGGCGCCGCGGATGCGCTGGGTGGCGAAGGTCTCGAACTGCACGCCCTGGTTGGCCTCGAAGCGCGTGAGCGCTTCCGACAGGCCGATCAGCCCGACCTGGATCAGGTCGTCGACCTGGATGCTGGGCGGCAGCTTGGCCATCATGTGGTGGGCCAGGCGGCGCACGA
>JAIERT010000384.1 GCA_019746735.1 Burkholderiaceae bacterium
CCACACGATGAGCACCAGCAGCAGCAGGGCCCCCAGGGCTTCGAGGAAAATCAACCACATGACACAACTCCAACGACGACTTCTTGCCTTCAGCCTTGTCATTGTAGGAACGCTGGCCGGCTGCGGCAGCGTGCCGCAGCCAGAACCCGTACCCGCTGGTGATGGCTCCACGATTGCCATCGAGCAGCCGGGCGGCGGAGCCGGTCCGGGCGTCACGTCGGCCGTGCCGACGGTGCCTGCGAGCACCACCGTGCTCCAGCAGGCGCGCAGCCGCTGGACCCCCGTGGCCTGGGCCGAGTTGCCCGGCCTGGGCGAAGATCCCTTGGGTGAGGCCTGGAGCGCCTGGGTGCGCAGCTGCGAGCGTCCTGGTCCGACCTTTGCCGCCCTCTGTACCGATGTGCGCCGTCTGAGCCAGGAGAGCGACGAGCAGCGTCGCAGCTGGATGCTGACGCGCCTGCAGCCCTACCGCGTCGAGACCCATCAGAGCGAGCCCGTCGGTCTGCTGACCGGCTACTACGAGCCCGTGGTCGAGGCCTCGCGCCTGCCCAGTGCGCGCTACAACGTGCCGCTGTACCGGCCGCCGGCGGGCCTGCATCTGCGCAAGCCGTGGTACAGCCGCCAGGAGATGGACACCCTGCCCGAGGCGCAGGCCGCCCTGAGGGGCCGCGAATTCGCCTGGCTGGCCGACCCGGTGGCCGCGCTCAATCTGCAGATCCAGGGCTCGGGCCGACTGCTGATCACCGAGCCCGATGGTCGCCAGCGCATGGTGCGCATCGGCTACGCCGGCACCAATGACCAGCCCTACCGCAGCGTGGGCGGCTGGTTGCAGCAGCGCCGCGAGGTACGTGATGCCTCCTGGCCTTCGATCCGCCAGTGGGTGGCGCAGAACCCGGGGCGTGTGCAGGAGATGCTCTGGGCCAATCCGCGCGTGACCTTCTTCCAGGAACAGCCCCTGCCTGAGAGCGAGACCGCCGTGGGCCCGCGCGGTGCCCAGGGCGTGCCGCTGACTGCGGGACGTTCCATCGCCGTCGATCCGGGCAGCATTCCCTATGGCACCCCGGTGTGGCTGGCCTCGGCCGGTCCGCAGCTGCAGCTGCAGCGCCTGGTGCTGGCCCAGGACACGGGCAGCGCCATCGTCGGTGCGGTGCGTGCCGACTACTTCGTGGGCACGGGCCCCGAGGCCTCGCAGGTTGCCGGCAGGCTCAAGCAGCCGCTGCGGCTGTGGGTGCTCTGGCCTCGTTGATGCGAGGGAGCAGGCTCAGCGCACGCTGACCCGCACCTGTACGCGCAGCGACTGGCTGCTGCTGCGCGTGTCACGTCCGCCACCGCCCAGGCCGGCGGCGTTCTGACGCTGGTCCTGCACGTCCTCGCTGTCGGCGATCGTGGTCCATTCGTCCAGCGGCAGCATCAGCGTGGTGGACGTGCTGGCCTGCGGGCCCAGGGGCTGGCGGCCCTGGGTCGCGACCAGTTCCAGATAGACCGTGTCGCCGCCCTCCCAGACCGGTGTGGCCGTGAAGCCCGTGCCGGCCTGGACCCAGACCGTGCCGGGCAGGCTGCGGCGGACGCCGTTCTGCACGATGAACTGCCGCAGGCGCAGCGGCACTGCGCTGCCCAGGCTGATGGCGGTGGGCCGGCCGTTGAGGACCAGCACCTGCTGCTGGGCGCTGCCGCTGCGGCTGCTCTCGCGGCGGCGGGCCTCGATGGCGATGTCCACCTCGCTGCGCCCGGGCTGCAGGCGCGCATCGACCTCGGCGCCGATCCGTTCGCTGCTGTTGCTGCGCCCATCGTCCTGACGGACCTCAATCAGCAGGTTGCGCAGGGGCAGCGGGGCGGGTGTCAGCACGGTCTGGGCCGACAGCAGCGCCGGCAGGGCCAGCAGGAGGAGGGTGCAGAGGCGGCGGTGTTTCATCAGGTGCTCCGTCGGGGGCGTTTCGGGGCGGGGGCTGGTGCAGGCCGCGGTGCCTGCAGATGGCCCAGGGGCAGGGTGGGGCTGGCCTTGACCTCGCCCAGGGAGAAGCTGGTGTGCAGGTCTTTCACATTGGGCAGGTTGATCAGGCGCTGCAG
>JAIERT010000235.1 GCA_019746735.1 Burkholderiaceae bacterium
ACGAGCAGCTGGCCGCCGTGTGCTTGCAGCTCCCGCTGCAGGTCGGCCAGGCTTTCGCGCACGAACTCGTAGTGCTGGCGCGCGGCGTCCGGCTGCTGCCAGAGCCCGGGCTCGACGATGTAGAGGCCCAGCACGGGCCCGCGCCGGCTGGCGGCGTGCAGGGCGGCGTGGTCGTGCAGGCGCAGGTCGCGCTTGAACCAGACGAGGTGGTAGCTCATGGTTGGGCTGCAGCTTACGGGACCGGCCCAGAGGCCGCAGCGCGCCGCCCGATAACCCGGCGCGCTGCCGCACAATAAGCCCCCATGCCCCGCGCCCCCCAAGCCGCCCAGACCCCTGCCGCCGCCGAGAAGAAGGCGGCCCCGGCCGCCAAGAGTGCGCCGCAGAAGGCGCTGGAGAAGCTCAATCTGCGGCGCGACATCGACCTGGCCCTGCACCTGCCGCTGCGCTACGAGGACGAGACGCGCATCGTCAAGCTGGCCGAGGCGCGCGAGGGCGACACGGCGCAGATCGAGGGCGAGGTCACGGCGCAGGAGGTGGCCTACCGGCCGCGCCGCCAGCTGCTGGTGACGATCAACGACGGCACGGACAGCTGCGTGCTGCGCTTCTTCAACTTCTATCCCTCGCAGCGGAAGGCGCTGGCGGTGGGCACACGTGTGCGGGCGCGCGGCGAGCTGCGTGGCGGCTTTCTGGGCTGGACCATGATGCATCCGCACACGCGGTCTGCCAGCGGCGAGCTGCCCACGGCGCTCACCCCCGTCTACCCCACGACGGCCGCGCTGCCCCAGGCCTATCTGCGCAAGGCCGTGCTCAGCGGTCTGAAGCGCGCCGAGCTCTCGGACACGCTGCCGCCCGAGGTGGCGGCTACGCTCAAATTGCGGCCGCTGTGGACGCTCAAGCAGGCACTGGAATTCCTACACCACCCCACGCCCGATGTCTCGCTGGCCCAGCTGGAAGACCACACCCATCCGGCCTGGCAGCGCCTCAAGGCCGAGGAGCTGCTGGCCCAGCAGCTCTCGCAGCTGCAGTCACGCCGCGAACGCGAGCATCTGCGCGCGCCGGTGCTGCGCGTCAACGGCGCGGGCTCGCTGCACGAGCGCCTGCTGGCGGCCCTGCCTTTTGAGCTGACGGGCGCGCAGCGCCGCGTGTGCAGCGAGATTGCGCAGGACCTGGCGCAGGCCCAACCCATGCACCGCCTGCTGCAGGGCGATGTGGGTTCGGGCAAGACCGTGGTGGCCGCGCTGGCCGCGACGATCTGCATGGACGCGGGCTGGCAATGCGCGCTGATGGCGCCCACCGAGATCCTCGCCGACCAGCATTTCCGCAAGCTCGTGGCCTGGCTGGAGCCGCTGGGCGTGCGCGTGGCCTGGCTCACGGGCAGCCAGAAGAAAAAGGAGCGCACGGCCATGCTGGAGCTGATCGCGCGCGGCGAGGCCGGCCTGGTGGTGGGTACGCACGCGGTGATCCAGGAGCAGGTGCAGTTCCAGAACCTGGCCCTGGCCATCATCGACGAGCAGCACCGCTTTGGTGTCGCTCAACGCCTGGCCTTGCGCTCGAAGTCGCAGGGGCCTGAGGAGCCCTCCCCCGGCGGGGGGAGGGATGGGGAGGGGGCGAGCCACAGCAAAGCGAGGGATGAGGGGAGCGCGCAGCGCGAGCCTCATCTCCTCATGATGACGGCGACGCCGATTCCGCGCACGCTGGCCATGAGCTATTACGCCGACCTCGACGTTTCCACCATCGACGAGTTGCCGCCGGGGCGCAGCCCCATCGTGACCAAGGTGGTGTCGGAGCAGCGGCGCGACGAGGTGATTGCGCGCATCCGCGGCCAGATGGAGCAGGGGCGCCAGGTCTACTGGGTCTGCCCGCTGATCGAAGAGAGCGAGATGCTGGACCTGAGCAACGCCACCGAGACGCACGCGGAACTGAGCGCCGCACTGCCGGGCGTGCTGGTGGGCCTGCTGCATTCGCGCATGCCTGTCGCCGAAAAGAAGGCGGTGATGTCGCTCTTTGTCGGCGGGCAGATGGGCGTGCTGGTCAGCACCACGGTGATCGAGGTGGGGGTGGACG
>JAIERT010000359.1 GCA_019746735.1 Burkholderiaceae bacterium
ATCGCGCGCTCCGCGCCCAGCAGCTTGCCCACCAGCGCGCCGCTGCCGGCGCCCACATTGCCTTGCGCGGGGGCCTTGCGGCTGGCTGCGGTACAGGCGCGGTAGCCGGCCTCAGCATCGGGTCGGATGCGGCCGTCGCCCACCCCCAGGTCGAAGATCACGGCCGCCGGCACGATGGGCACGAGACCATGGCCCGTGTCCAGTCCGATGCCCTGCTGTTCCAGCCAGCGCATCACGCCGCCGGCCGCGTCCAGGCCCCAGGCGCTGCCGCCGGCCAGCAGCACGGCGTGCACCTGCTGCACCAGGTTGCCGGGGGCCAGCAGATCGGTCTCGCGCGTGCCGGGTGCGGCCCCGCGCACGTCGACACTGCCGACGGCACCCGCGCGCGCCAGCACCACCGTGCAACCCGTGGGTCGCCGGGTGTCGCTGTCATGGCCGACTTCGATGCCGGCCACATCGGTGATGGCGCCGGGATAGGGCAGGGGGGAGGCATGCATGCGCCGATGATACGCAGCGCAGGCGCAGCGTCTCAGAACGTCAATCCATGACCTGGATGCGGACCGGCACCACGCCGGCGTTGAGGCTGGCGATGCTTTTGAAGGCCGAGCTCGAGAGGTCGATGATGCGGCCCTTGACGAAAGGCCCGCGGTCGTTCACGCGCACCACCACGGTCTTGCCGTTCTGGGTGTTGGTGACCTTCACGCGCGTGCCGAAGGGCAGGCTGCGGTGGGCCGCCGTGAGCTTGCCCTGGTCGAAGCGTTCGCCGTTGGCCGTCTTGCGGCCGTGAAATTCATTGCCGTAGTAGGAGGCCTGCCCCGTATCGCTGTGGCCGGAGGCGCTGGAGTTCGGCGTGCTGCTGCAGCCGACCAGCAGGGCCAGCATCAGGACACCACCTGCGCCGGCCCAGTGCAGGCGGTCTGACCAGGAGGTCGGCATCAGGAGCGTGTGCATGCGATCCACTATAAAACCGCCTTGCCCGCAGGTCTTGCGGGATGTCCCGGGTCTGTTGCGGACCGGCCGCAGCGGATCGACAGGCGGTGGCGTGGGCCGACCAGCGGCAAGCTCTCAGGCTTCAGGCTGGTGGGCGATCAGGGTCACGAAGGATTTGATGGTGTCCCCGGGTGCGGGGAAGTCACTCAGCTCGAACAGTTCCAGAGTCCAGCCGGCAAAGCGCTCGCGCAGCTGCTGAGCCGTCAGCAGGCAGTGGCGCCGTGGATCGAACATGGCCAGATAGCTCGTGCCTTCGACCAGCACATTGAGCACCATCACGCCCCCGGGACGCAGCCGCTGCTGCAGCTGCGTCAGCTGGTGCAAGGCGCTGTCGCAGTCCAGGAACATCAGCAGGCCGATGCAGACTACGCTGTCGAAATCATCATGGAGCTGGTAGGCGGAGAGTTCGGCCTCGCGCGCATCGATGGCCAGCCCCTCGTCCTGCGCGACCTGCCGCAGGTGGGCAATCGCCGTTGCACTCGCATCGAGGGCCAGCACCTCGCAGCCGCGCCGCGCCGCGGCCAGGCTCAGCTGGCCCAGGCCGCAACCATAGTCCAGCACGCGTCCCCGCAGCCAGGGCAGGGCGGCTGCCTCAAAGGGGTTGAGCGCATGCTCCTGTTCGTGCACCTGACGCTGGAACTGCCGCTCGAAGAAATCGACGCTGTGGGAGGGGCTCATGGCGCGCACTTTAAGCGATGGGGCGGCCTGATTTTCCTTGCCTGTGACTGCTCGGTACTGTATAAATAAACAGTTTTTGAGAGGCGATCATGAGCGAATTCAAGCGACCCCTGCACGCGCTCAAAGGCCGCGGTGCGGCCACCCGCAACGCGCATCGCTTTGAGAAGGAGGCGCGTGCGGCCTATGACGACGGCTGGGGCACCTGGGATGAAGCGCTGGCCGACGCGGCGCCGACATGGAAGACCGAAATCCGCTGGGAGGAGGCACGCAGCGCCCTGGTACGCAACGACTCGCCCGACATCGCCTTCGACCTGTCGATCAATCCCTACCGCGGCTGCGAGCACGGCTGCAGCTACTGCTACGCGCGGCCCACGCACAGCTATCTGGGCCTGTCGCCGGGGCTGGACTTCG
>JAIERT010000256.1 GCA_019746735.1 Burkholderiaceae bacterium
CGATGCCGGTCTCGATGATGGTCGAGCACAGCAGCAGGTTGCTGCGCTGGGCCACGAAGTCGCGCATCACGGCTTCAAGCTGGCGCTCGGGCATCTGGCCGTGGGCCACGGCGATGCGGGCCTCGGGCAGCAGCTCTTCGAGCCGCGCGCGGCGGTTCTCGATGGTCTCGACCTCGTTGTGCAGGAAGTAGACCTGGCCACCACGTTTCAGTTCACGCAGCACAGCCTCGCGGATCACGCCCTTGTCCTCGTTGCGGACAAAGGTCTTGATGGCCAGACGGCGCTGCGGCGCGGTGGCGATCACGCTGAGGTCGCGCAGGCCTTCGAGCGCCATGCCCAGGGTGCGGGGAATAGGCGTGGCGGTCAGCGTGAGCACGTCGACCTCGGCACGCAGGGCCTTCATGGCTTCTTTATGGCGCACGCCGAAACGGTGTTCCTCGTCGATGATGAGCAGGCCCAGGTTCTTGAACTTCGTGTCGGGGCTCAAGAGCTTGTGCGTGCCGACCACGATGTCCACCGTGCCGTCGGCGATGCCCTTCATGGCGGCGGTGATCTCCTTGCCCGAGCGGAAGCGGCTCATCTCGGCCACCTTGACGGGCCATTTGGAGAAGCGGTCGACCAGGGTCTGGTAGTGCTGCTCGGCCAGCAACGTCGTGGGCGCGAGGAAGGCCACCTGGCGCCCGCCGGTGACGGCGACGAAGGCCGCGCGCAAGGCCACTTCGGTCTTGCCGAAACCCACGTCGCCGCAGACCAGGCGGTCCATGGGGCGCGGGCTCACCATGTCCTGGATCACGGCATGGATGGCGGCGCGCTGGTCCGCGGTTTCCTCGAAACCGAAGTCGTTGGCGAACTGCTCGTAGTCGCGCGGCGAGAAGCGGAAGGCGTGGCCCTCGCGCGCGGCGCGGCGGGCGTAGATGTTGAGCAGCTCGGCCGCGGCGTCGCGGATCTGCTGCGCCGCCTTGCGCTTGGCCTTGTCCCACTGGCCCGAGCCGAGCTTGTGCAGCGGCGCCTCATCGGCGCTGACACCGGTGTAGCGGCTGATGAGCTGCAGCTGGCTGACTGGTACGTAGAGCACGGCATTGTCGGCGTACTCGAGGTGCAGGAATTCCTGCACCTCGGGCGTGCCGTCGTCCTGCAGCTGGCCGCTCACGTTCATGTTGACCAGACCGCGGTAGCGGCCGATGCCGTGCTGGGCGTGAACCACCGGGTCGCCGACATTGAGCTCGGACAGGTCCTTGATCAGGGCCTCGACGTCGCTGACCTGTTCCTGCTTCTTGCGCCGGCGCATGCTGACGCCGGTGGCGAAGAGCTCGGTCTCGGTGACGAAGTCCAGGCCTTCCTCGGCCCAGGCGAAGCCGACGTTGAGCGCGGCGGTGGCGATGCCCAGTTTCTCCTCGCTGGCCTTGAATTCTTCGAGCGAGTCGAAGGCCGGCGGCAACACGCTGCTGGCGCGCAGGAAGTCCAGCAGGCTTTCGCGGCGGCCATCGCTCTCAGCCAGCAGCAGCACACGGTGCTGGGTGTTGCGCAGATGGTCCTTGAGCTTGGCCAGCGGGTCTTCGGCACCGCGCACCACGGTGAGCTCGGGCAGGGTGTCGAACTCAGTCACACCTTCGGCAGCAACAGCGCGGATGGCCAGCTGTGCATGCGCATTGGCCAGGGTGAAGAACTGCTCGATGCCGAGGAAGAGGTGCTCGGGCGCCATGGGCGGGCGATCCGGCTCGCCCTGGGCCAGGCGGTAGCGTTCCTTGGTGTCCTGCCAGAAGCGCTGCAGCGGCGCTTCCAGATCACCGTGCAGCACCAGGGTGGCGGCGTGCTCCGTGCCACTGCCCAGGTAGTCGAAGACCGTGGCGGTGGCTTCGAAGAACAGGGGCAGGTAGTACTCGATGCCGGCCGTGGCCACGCCTGCGCCGATGTCCTTGTAGAGGCGGCTCTTGGTCGGGTCCCCTTCGAGCAGCTCGCGCCAGCGCTGACGGAAGAGCTTGCGCGAATCCTCGTCCATGGGGAACTCACGCCCGGGCAGCAGGCGCACCGCGGGCACGGGGTAGAGGCTGCGCTGGGTGTCCGGGTCGAAGGTGCGGATGGAGT
>JAIERT010000355.1 GCA_019746735.1 Burkholderiaceae bacterium
CCACCGGCGTGGACAGCAAGCTCTTCGAGCACCTCAAGTACTACTACGACACCCAGGCCTGGCTGCCCAAGAACGCCGTCATCGTGAACAAGAAGGCCTTTGATGCGCTCGACCCGTCCTCGCAGGACGCCGTGCGCAAGGCTGCCGCTGCCGCCGAAGCCCGCGGCCTGGCCGCCAGCCAGCGCATCAACACCGAGACCCTGGCCAAGCTCTCGGCCAATGGCATGCAGGTGGTCACACCCTCGCCCGCCCTCAAGGCCGAGCTCAAGAAGATCGGCGACACCATGCTCAAGGAATGGCTGGAAAAGGCCGGCGCCGACGGCACCGCCCTGGTCAACGCCTACAGCAAGTAAGGCGCCGACCGCATGCTGCGCCGCCTTCTCGACGCGCTGTATGACAGCGCCGCCGTGCTGGCGGCGCTGTGCATGCTGGGTCTGCTGGGCATGGTGCTGCTGTCCATCCTGAGCCGGCAGTTCGGCTTCCATGTCCGCGGCACCGACGCCTACGCGGGCTACCTCATGGCGGGCGCCGGTTTCCTGGCGCTGGCGCACACCCTCAAGAAGGGCGAGCACATCCGCGTCACCCTGCTGCTCACGCATCTGCAGGGGCGTGCGCGACGCGCACTCGAACTCTGGAGCCTGGCCCTGGGCAGCGCGCTGGCCCTGCTGCTGGCCCTGTACAGCTGTCGCCTGGCCTGGCAGTCGCATGCCTTCCATGACATCTCGACCGGCAACGACGCCACGCCGCTGTGGATTCCCCAGCTCAGCATGGCCCTGGGCAGCGTGATCTTTGCGCTGGCCCTGCTGGACGAACTCTGGCTGGAGCTGCGCGGCCGCCGCGCCCTCACCACCGACGGCGAGTCCCTGCGCAATGAATGAGTTCCTCGTCACCGCGCTGCTGATCGCCACGCTCTTCCTCATCCTGGGCAGCGGTGTCTGGATCGGGCTCACGCTCTCGGGCGTGGCCTGGATCGCGATCCAGATCTTTTCGGCCCGTCCGGCGGGCGATGCCATGGCGGTCACCGTCTGGGGCTCGGCCTCGGGCTGGACGCTCACCGCCCTGCCACTCTTCATCTGGATGGGCGAGATCCTGTTCCGCACCCGGCTGAGCCAGGACATGTTCCGCGGCCTCGCGCCGTGGATGCAGGCCCTGCCCGGACGTCTGCTGCACACCAATGTGGCCGGCTGTGCCATCTTCGCCGCCGTCTCGGGCTCGAGCGCCGCCACCTGCGCCACCATCGGCAAGATGACCCTGCCCGAGCTCAAGCAGCGCGGCTACCCGGACGACATCGCCATCGGCTCGCTGGCGGGCGCCGGCACCCTGGGTCTGCTGATTCCGCCGTCGATCATCATGATCGTCTACGGTGTCGCCGCCGACGTCTCCATCGCCCAGCTCTTCATCGCGGGCGTGATCCCCGGCATCCTGCTGGCCCTGCTGTTCTCGGGCTACATCATGGTCTGGGCCCTGCGCCACCCGGAGCAGGTGCCGCCGCGCGACCCGCCCATGAGCCTGGGCGCCAAGCTGCGCGCCTCGCGCAGCCTCATCCCCGTGCTGCTGCTCATTGCCAGCGTGCTGGGCTCGATCTACGCCGGCATCGCCACCGCCACCGAGGCGGCGGCGCTGGGCGTGGTGGGCGCGCTCATCCTCTCGGGCCTGCAGGGCTCGCTGGATCGCCACACCTTCTGGGACGCGCTGCTGGGCGCCACGCGCCTGTACTGCATGATCGCGCTGATCCTCGCCGGCGCCGCCTTCCTCACCCTGGCCATGGGCTATATCGGCCTGCCGCGCCACCTGGCCGAGTGGATCGGCTCCATCGGCCTGAGTCCCTTCGGCCTGGTGCTGGCACTCACCGTCTTCTTCATCCTGCTGGGCTGCTTCCTCGACGGCATCTCCATCGTGGTGCTCACCATGGGCGTGCTCATGCCCACGGTGCAGAAGGCCGGCATCGACCCGCTGTGGTTCGGCATCTTCGTGGTCATCGTGGTCGAGATGGCGCAGATCACGCCTCCCGTGGGCTTCAACCTCTTCGTGCTGCAGGGCATGACCGGCAAGCAGCTGCCCTGGATCGCCCGCGTCTCCCTGCCCATGTTCGGGCTCAT
>JAIERT010000127.1 GCA_019746735.1 Burkholderiaceae bacterium
TTGACGAAATGCATGCCCCAAACGGGGGCGCGCGCGTGCATTACGCCCCATACCAGGACTGGCTCTCGCTGATGCCGGCCTCGCACATCGCCCAAAAGCGTGCGGAGGCCGATTCCGCCTTTCACCGCTCGGGCATTACCTTTGCGGTGTATGGCGAGAATGCAGGCAAGGAGCGGCTGATCCCCTTCGATATCGTGCCGCGCATCATTCCTGCCGCCGAGTGGGAGCTGCTCGAGCGTGGGCTGCGCCAGCGCGTGAACGCGCTCAACGCCTTCGTCCACGACATCTACCACGGCCAGCGCATTGTCAAGGCCGGTCTGATTCCGGCCGAGCAGGTCTTCTGCAATGCCCAGTACCGGCCCGAGATGCAGGGCGTGCGCGTACGCAATGACATCTACGCCCATATCGCGGGCATCGACATCGTGCGCGCCTCGCTGCCCGGGCAGGACGCGACCTACTACGTGCTCGAAGACAATCTGCGCGTGCCCTCGGGCGTCTCCTACATGCTGGAGAACCGGCGCATGATGATGCGCCTCTTTCCCGAGCTCTTCGGCCGCTGCAAGGTCAGGCCGGTAGACCACTACCCGGACCTGCTGCTCGACACCCTGCGCCAGGCCGCGCCGGCCGGCGTCGACGACCCCACCGTCGTGGTGCTCACGCCCGGCGCCTACAACAGCGCCTATTTCGAGCACGCCTTCCTGGCCCAGCAGATGGGCGTGGAGCTGGTCGAGGGCAAGGACCTGTTCGCGCACGACGAGACGCTCTTCATGCGCACTACCCAGGGCCCGCGGCGGGTGGACGTGATCTACCGCCGCATCGACGACGACTTCCTCGACCCGCTGGCCTTTCGCGCCGATTCGGCCCTGGGCGTGGCGGGCCTGCTCTCGGTCTACCGCGCGGGCCGCGTGACCCTGGCCAATGCCATCGGTACCGGCGTGGCAGACGACAAGTCCATCTACCCCTATGTGCCGGACATGGTGCGCTTCTATCTCTCGGAGGAGCCCCTGATCGCCAACGTGCCCACTTACCAGTGCCGCAAGCCGGATGAGCTGGGCTACGTGCTCGCCAACATGGAGCAACTGGTGGTGAAGGAAACGCACGGGGCCGGCGGCTACGGCATGCTGGTCGGCCCCGCGTCCACGAAAGCCGAGGTCGAAGCCTTCCGCGAACGGGTGAAGGCCTCGCCCGACAAGTACATCGCCCAGCCCACGCTGGCCCTCTCGGCCTGCCCGACCTTCGTCGAGTCAGGCATCGCGCCGCGTCACATCGACCTGCGGCCCTTTGTGCTCTCGGGGCGCGAGGTGCGCATGGCGCCGGGTGGTCTCACGCGCGTCGCGCTCAAGGCCGGCTCACTGGTCGTCAACTCCTCCCAGGGCGGCGGTACCAAGGACACCTGGGTGCTGGAGGCGGAGGCATGACCATGTTGTCCCGTACCGCCGACCACCTCTACTGGATGTCCCGCTACACCGAGCGGGCCGAGAACATTGCCCGCATGCTCGAGGTGAGCTACCGCATGTCGCTGCAGACGCCGGGCAGCCAGCCCGGTTACTGGGGCGCGGCCCTGGGCATCAACGGCCTGGAAGAGGCCTACCGCTCCAAGTACGGCGCCATCACGGCCGGCAACGTGCTGCGCTTCATGAGCGTGGACCTGGACAACCCCTCGTCCATCCTGGCCTGCCTGCGCGCCGCGCGCGAGAACTGCCACGCCGTGCGCGGCACCGTCACCTCCGAGGTCTGGGAGACCGTCAACACCACCTGGCTGGAGGCACGCGACTCGGTGCAGTCCCTGCCCCAGGGCAGCATCCAGGGCAGCGAACTGACCAAGTACTTCGAGTGGGTCAAGTTCCGTTCGCATCTCTCGCGTGGCGTCACCGTCGGCACCATGCTGCAGGACGAGGCCTTCCATTTCATCCGCCTCGGCACCTTCCTGGAGCGGGCCGACAACACGGCCCGTCTGCTCGACGTGAAGTTCGACGAGCTCGCGCCGCCGTCCAGCGCCGACGGCGAGTACTACGAATGGAGCGCGCTGCTGCGCTCGGTCTCGGCCTTCGAGATCTACCGCAAGGTCTACCGCGACATGATCACGCCGCAGCGCGTGGCCG
>JAIERT010000321.1 GCA_019746735.1 Burkholderiaceae bacterium
TGCACACGGGGCGCTACGCCTACCACCCGCTGGCCGTGGCGCCCTCGGCCATCAAGTCGCCGATCTCGCCCTTCAAGCCCTTCGAGCTCTCGGCGCGCGGCGTCGAGCGGCAGATCCGCGCCTTCGTCAACTGCGCGGTCAAGGCGCGGGAGGCGGGCTACGACGGCGTGGAGATCATGGGCAGCGAGGGCTATTTCATCAACCAGTTCCTGGCAAAGCACACCAACCATCGCGACGACGCCTGGGGCGGCGACTACAGCCAGCGCATGCGCCTGCCGCTGGAGATCGTGCAGCGCACGCGCGAGGCCGTGGGGCGCGACTTCATCCTGATCTACCGGCTCTCGATGATCGACCTCGTGCCCGGCGGCAGTTCCTGGGACGAGGTGGTGACCCTGGGCAAGGCCGTGGCCCAGGGTGGGGCCAGCATCATCAACACCGGCATCGGCTGGCACGAGGCCCGGGTGCCCACCATTGCCACCAGCGTGCCGCGCGCGGCCTTCGCCTGGGTGACGCAGAAGATGAAGGCCGAGTTCGCGGCCGCTGGCATTGCGACGCCTCTGGTCACGTCCAACCGCATCAACACACCCGAGGTGGCCGAGCAGATCCTGGCCGAAGGGCAGGCCGACATGGTGTCCATGGCGCGCCCGCTGCTGGCTGACGCGCATTTCGTCAACAAGGCCGCGCAGGGCCGGGCCGACGAGATCAACACCTGCATCGCCTGCAACCAGGCCTGCCTGGACCACATCTTCGTCAACAAGCTCACGAGCTGCCTCGTGAACCCGCGCGCCTGCCACGAGACCGAGCTGGTCTACCGCCCGGTCGCTCAGCGCAAACGCATTGCCGTGGTCGGCGCCGGACCGGCCGGGCTGACGGCGGCCACCGTGGCCGCCGAGCGCGGGCATGAGGTGCACCTCTTCGACGCCGCGAGCGAGATTGGCGGGCAGCTCAACATGGCCAAGGTGATCCCGGGCAAGGAAGAGTTCCACGAGATGCTGCGCTACCTGAAGCGCCGCGTGGAGACCACGGGCGTGCAGCTGCATCTGGGCCAGGCCGTGCAGGCAGCGGACCTGCAGGGCTATGCGGAGATCATCGTCGCCACCGGCGTCTCGCCGCGCGATCCCAAGATCGAAGGGCAGGATCATCCCAAGGTGCTGAGCTACATCGACGTGCTGCGCCACAAAAAGCCCGTGGGCCGCAAGGTGGCCATCATCGGCGCGGGCGGCATCGGCTTCGACGTCGCCGAGTACCTCGTGGCCGGCGAGCATTCGACCACACTGGACCTGCCGGCCTGGCAGGCCGAGTGGGGCGTGACCGACCCGGCCGCGGCGCCGGGCGGCCTGCGCCCGGAGGGCCCGCAGGTGACGCCGCCGGCGCGCGAGGTGACGCTGCTGCAACGCAAGCAGGGCAAGCTCGGTGACGGCCTGGGCAAGACCACGGGCTGGATCCACCGCGCCGCGCTCAAGATGAAACGCGTCAAGATGATCGGTGGCGTGAACTACGAGCGCATCGCGGACGAAGGTCTGCTGGTCAGCTACGGCGAGAAGCGCGAGAACCCGAGCTGGATACCGTGCGACACCGTGGTGCTCTGCGCGGGCCAGCTGCCGCTGCGCACGCTGGCGGATGAACTGCAGGCCCGGGGCCAAAAGCCGCACCTGATCGGCGGTGCGCTGGAAGCCGGCGAGCTGGACGCCAAGCGCGCGATCGACCAGGCGGCGCGGCTGGCGGCGCGGCTCTGAGCGGCGCGCTCAGTCGTCCGAGGGCCAGTCGCTGAAGGGAAAGGGCACGTCTTCGCTCGCGAAGCTCAGGAAGTCCGTGATCTGGCGCAGGTACTGGCCCAGGCCGCGGCCGAAATGCTGCAGGCGCTCGTTGGGGCCGTCGCTGATCGCCGCAAAGAGCAGCTGCACCAGGGCCACGGCACCCAGGATGGTGACGGCGATGTGGAAGGCCAGGCCCATGAGCAGCATGAGCAGCACGCGGACCCAGAGGCTGCGCTTCCCTGCGGCGGTGGACGTTTCAGTGCTCATGCGGGTCTCCTGGGTGTGGGCTTGGAATCAGGGCGAGCGGTGCAGGCGCGGCGCGGCCAGCAGGGCCATGTTCTCTTCGATGGCGATGTCCACATCGCGCCAGC
>JAIERT010000141.1 GCA_019746735.1 Burkholderiaceae bacterium
TGCTGTCCTCGCTCGGCCCGATCACGCGCAGCGCCGAGGCGGTAGAGGACAACCTGCTGCAGATGGCCCGCAACGAAGCCGTGGACAAGGGCGGCGACACCGTGGTCAAGGGTGCCTCCATGGAGTACGGCAAGCGCAGCTACGAGATCTTCAGGTGCAAGTGAGCCGCTGAGGCTCGCCGCCAAAGGCCAGTGGGTGCAAACCCGCTGGCCTTTTTTCATCAGGCCAGCCGCGCGAGCAGCTGGGCCGTGGTCCGTACGTCCAGCTTGCGCAGCAGGCGGGCGCGATGCATCTCCACCGTGCGCGGGCTGATCCCGAGTTCACGCGCGATTTCCTTGCTGGACAGTCCCTGTGCCAGATACGCCACGACCTCGCGTTCGCGCGGGCTCAGAGAGCGGGCGGCATCAGCCGGGTGCTGCAAGGGCTCGAAAATCCAGACGGCCTGCCGTTCAGGGGCGTCACCATCGCCGGCACGGCCGGTGACCCGGCACCAGATCAGGCTGCCGTCGCAGCGGCGCATGAGGCGCTCGTCACGGTAGGTGCGTCCGCGCGTCATCTGCGGATAACCGCGTGCGCCGATGCGGCTGTACTCCTGGGCCGAGGGGTAGAGCATGACGATCGACTGGCCGTGCAGCTCCTCGGCGTCGTAGCCGAACAGGGCCGCGAACGCGGGGTTGCACAGAGCGATCACCCGCTCGCGGGTGATGCACAGGGCCGTGGGCGCCAGCATGAAGCCGAAGTCGGCCAGATCGCTCATGGCGGCATGATACGGTATTCATGCCGTATAGGCGCCAGGGCGATGCGCGCGTATCGTTCAGGCTGTTCTTGCATTCCAGACCTGTCCGCGCTCGCCATGAATCTAGTCCAGCTCCTCTTGCGCCACGCCCGCCTTGATCCGGCGCGCCCCGCCATCTACCGGGGCACGGCCCTGCATGCCAGCTATGGCGTGTGGGCCGCCCGCAGCGCCGGCCTGGCCCGACGCATGCTCGCGGCCGGCCTGCAGCCCGGAGACCGCGTGCTGGTCTTCATGAGCAACCACCCGCGCTATCTGGAGATCCTCTGGGCGGCCTGGTGGGCGGGGCTCGCGGTGGTGCCGGTCAACGCCAAGCTGCATCCGCGCGAGGTGGAATGGATCGTCGGCCATGCACGGCCGGCCTGGGGTTTTGTCAGCGCCGATGTGGCGCCTGATCCGCTGGCCGGTCTGGCGCGCCAGATCGAGGTCGACTCCGCCGAGATGGATGCCTTGCTCGCGCCGCTGCCCGACCCCTGGCAGCAGGAGGCCGTGCCGCGCAGGCCCGATGACCTGGCCTGGCTGTTCTACACCAGCGGCACCACCGGCCGGCCCAAGGGCGTGATGCTGACCCATCGCAATCTGATGACTATGGGCCTCACCTATTTCGTCGACGTCGATGCGGTCGATCCGGGCGATGCCATCGTCTACGCCGCGCCCATGTCCCATGGTGCCGGCCTGTACGCGGTGCCGCATCTGATGGCCGGGGCTCGTCATGTGGTGCCGGCCTCGGGCGGCGTCGATCCGGCCGAACTCCATGCCCTGGGCTGTGCGCTCGGGCCGCTGAGCACCTTCGCGGCGCCCACCATCGTCAAGCGCCTGGTCGACCATGCGGAAGAGGCCGGGCTCGGCCCCGAGGCCTGCGCGCAGGCCTGGAAGACCATCGTCTACGGCGGCGCTCCCATGTACCTGGCCGATATCCAGCGGGCCTTGCGCGTGATGGGGCCGCGCTTTGTGCAGATCTATGGCCAGGGCGAGACGCCCATGGTCGCGACGGCGCTGGCGCGCCGGCACCTGAGTGACACCACGCATCCGCGCCACCTCGAGCGCCTGGCCTCGGTCGGTGTGGCGCAGACGCCGGTGCAGCTGCGCGTGGCCGACGAGCAGGGACGCGAATTGCCCGTGGGGGCCGTGGGTGAGGTCATGGTGCGCGGCGACAGCGTGATGGCCGGCTACTGGGAGAACCCCGAAGCCACGGCGGCCGCGATCCGCGACGGCTGGCTGCTGACGGGCGACGTGGGCAGCCTGGATGAAGATGGCTTCCTCACGCTCAAGGACCGCAGCAAGGACCTGCTCATCAGCGGCGGCTCCAACATCTACCCGCGCGAGGTCGAGGAGGTGCTG
>JAIERT010000343.1 GCA_019746735.1 Burkholderiaceae bacterium
GCCAGCTTTGCGCTGCTGGTCTACACCAGTGCCTGGCTCAAGCGGCACGAGCCGGCCTGCTTTCTGGCCGGTCTGCTGAATTCCCTGCCGATGGGCTTCTACGGCCCGGCGCAGCTGGTACAGGACGCGCAGCGCCACGGCGTGGCAGTGCGGCCGCCCGATGTGCTGCACAGCGACTGGGACTGCACGCTGGAACAGGGCGAGGGGGCGCAAGCCGCTGTTCGTCTGGGCCTGCGCCTCGTGGCCGGCCTGGGCGAGGCCAGCGCGCAGCGCATCGTGGCCGCGCGCGCGGACCAGCCCTACACCAGCACCCAAGACTTGGCGCTGCGCGCGGGCCTCGATGCCAAGGAGCTCAAGGCGCTCGCGAGTGCGGACGCGCTGCTGAGTCTGAGCGGCCACCGCCGCCAGCAGGTCTGGGACGCCGCCGCCCTGCATATCGCACCCGCGCTGCTGCGCGCGGCGCCGGTGGACGAAGAGGCGCTGGCGCTGCCGCCCGCGCCCGAGGGCGAGGAGATCGTCTTCGATTACGCGGCCACCGGGCTCACGCTGCGCCGCCACCCGTTGGCCCTGCTGCGCGAGCAATTGCGCGAGCAGCGCCTGCAGACCGCGCACGAGCTGCACGCTCTGCCGGACGGCCGCCTGGTGCGCGCCTGCGGCCTGGTGCTCACGCGCCAGCAGCCGGGCACGGCCAAGGGCGTGGTCTTTGTGACGCTGGAGGACGAGACGGGCACGGTGCAGGTGATTGTGTGGAAGGACTTGCGCGACCGGCAGCGCGCGACGCTGCTGCGCGCGCGCCTGCTGGCCGTGCACGGCACCTGGCAGCGCCAGGGCGCGGTGTGCCACCTGATCGCAGGGTATCTCGAAGACCTGACGCCGCTGCTGGGTGGGCTGATGACGGAGAGCCGGGATTTCCGCTGAACGTGGCGCGGCGCGTACTCAGCCGCCGGGCCATTGCCCGCCGCTGCAGCGCTCAATGCCTGCGAGGTCGCGGCGCGACTGCACCTGCACAAAGCCGGCCTGCGTGAGCAGGGCGCGCACGGCTTCGGCCTGTTGCCAGCCGTGTTCGAGCAGCAGCCAGCCGCCAGGCTGCAGATGGGCCGGGGCCTGGGCGATGATGGTTCGGAGGGCGTCCAGGCCGTCGGCGCCCGAGCTCAGCGCCATGCGCGGCTCGTGGCCCAGGTGTTCCAGGTGCGGATCGTCTTCGGCGATGTAGGGCGGGTTGGAGACGATGAGGTCGAAGGGGCCGCGCATGCCGCTGAGCCAATGGCCTTGCACGAAGTGCACGGGCAGCTGCAGGCGTTCGGCATTGGCCCGGGCCACGGCCAGGGCCTCGGCGCTGGCGTCCACGGCGCCCACGAGCGCCTCGGGGCGCTGGCTCTTGAGCGCGAGCGCAATGGCGCCGCTGCCCGTGCCCAGGTCCACCACCGAGCCCTGCGGGGGCAGGTGTTCGAGCGCCCAGTCGACCAGCGTCTCGGTGTCGGACCGTGGGTCGAGCACGCGCGCGTCCACCTGTAGCGTCAGGCCATAGAACTCGCGCTGCCCGGTGAGGTAGGCCAGCGGGGTGCCGGCAGCGCGGCGGCGCGTGAGGTTGATGTAGCGCATCTCGGTCTCGGCCTCGAGCGCGTCACTGTCGTGGGCCAGCAGCCAGGCGCGGTCGTTCTGCGGCCGGCCCAGGGCATGCAGCAGCAGCAACTGCGCATCGAGCCGCTCCAGCCCGAGGGCGGAGCAGGCGGCGCTGAGGGCTTGCTGGATCTGCATGACGGTCCCGACGACGTTGTTTGCTACGGAAAATGTAGCTGCATTCTAGGGCGCCGGGCCCGTTTCAGGGGGATTCCGGGGCTCAGCTGTTGCCCACTTCCAACTCCGCCAGCTGTTCGGCCTCGCGCGCCTGGCGCAGGGCGGCCACCACCTCGTCGAGCTCGCCTTCCATGATGCGGTCGAGCTTGTAGAGCGTGAGGTTGATGCGGTGGTCGGTCAGGCGGCCCTGGGGGAAGTTGTAGGTGCGGATGCGGTCGCTGCGGTCGCCGCTGCCGATCAGGCCCTTGCGCATCGCCGCATCCTTGGCGGCGCGCTCGCTGCGCTCCTTTTCCTGGATGCGCGCGGCCAGCACCTGCAGGGCCTTGGCCTTGTTGCGATGCTGGC
>JAIERT010000065.1 GCA_019746735.1 Burkholderiaceae bacterium
AGCGCGGCTTGAACTGCAGGCTCTGGCCGGCCTGCAGCCAGATCAGGCCCTGCTTCACGCCCGCGCCCGTGAGCGCGCCCTGGGCCTGCACGGACTGCACCCATTGGATCGGGGTGACCTGCGAAAAGCTCAGCCGGGCCGCGCCACCGTTGCGCACCTGCAGCTGCTGCGGTGGCATCAGCGGCACCTGCGGCCGCGTGCCCACCACATAGCCCGCGCCGCCCTCGTCGATCTCGCGCAGCTCCAGCACCAGATCACGCTCGGGCCCTTGCGCGGCTGCCGGCCAGGCCAGCAGCAGGGTCAGTAGGGTGAGAAACAGTCGCATGAGGGAAACTCCGCAGTGGGCGTCTTCATTGTGCCAAAGAGGCCTGTCCTGCGGCAGAAAAGAACGCATGCCAGAATTTGCCCACCGCACCCTCTCCATCACCCACGGGAATCCCCTTGAGCCTGCTCTTCACCCCTTACGAACTCCCCGCCCCGCGCGGCCCGCTGGCCCTGGCCAACCGCATCGTCGTCGCCCCCATGTGCCAGTATTCGGCCGTTGACGGCGCCGCCACCGACTGGCACCTCGCGCACTGGACCAGTCTGCTCAACAGCGGCGCGAGCCTGCTGACCATCGAGGCCACGGGCGTCACCGCGGACGGCCGCATCACCCCGCACTGCCTGGGCCTGTGGGACGAGCGCACCGAGGCCGCACTGGCCGACACCCTGCAACGTGCACGCCGCAACGCCCCGCCCGTGCCCGTCTGCATCCAGCTGGCGCACGCCGGGCGCAAGGCCTCGAGCGCCGCACCCTGGCACGGCGGCGGCCTGCTGACCGCAGACCAGGGCGGCTGGCAGCCGCTCGCGCCGTCGGCCCTGCCGCAGCTGCCGGGTGAGGCGCCGCCCACGGCCATGAGCCTGGAGCAGATCGCCCAGACACGCGCGGCCTTCGTCGTCGCGGCGCAGCGTGCAAAGCGCATCGGCATCGAGGCCATCGAGCTGCACGCCGCGCACGGCTACCTGCTGCACCAGTTCCTCTCGCCGCTGGCCAACCAGCGCACGGACGACTACGGCGGCTCGCTCGAAAACCGCATGCGCTTCGTGCTGGAAGTGTTTGCCGATGTGCGCGCCGCCTTCGACGGCCCGCTGGGCGTGCGCATCTCGGCCACGGACTGGGTCGAGGGCGGCTGGGACACGGCCCAGACCTGCGAACTCTCGCTGCGCCTCAAGGCCCTGGGCTGCAATTTCATGCATGTCTCCACGGCCGGCGTCTCGCCGCAGCAGAAGATCGCGCTCGGCCCGGGCTACCAGGTGCCCTACGCGCGTGCGGTGCGCCAGGCCAGCGGCCTGCCCACCACGGCCGTCGGCCTGATCACCGAGCCGCAGCAGGCTGAGGACATCCTGCAGGCCGGCGACGCCGACCTCATTGCCCTGGCCCGCGCCCTGCTCTACAAACCACGCTGGCCCTGGGAAGCCGCCGTGGCCCTGCGCGGCCAGGTGCAGGCCAGCGCGCCCTACTGGCGCTGCCTGCCGCGCGAGGCGCAAGGGATCTTCGGCGACGTGCGCATCGGCATGCGCTGAGAGCAACAGGCCAGCGCAGAATTTGTGAAGAAATCGTAGCGAGCGGCCCGAGCGCAAGACGGACGGAGCACAGCCACCGGAACGTACGTTGAAGTACGTCGGGATGGTGCGCACCGCCCAACGCCGCGATCGGGTCGCGCAGTAGATTTATTCACAAGTTCTCAAGGACGCTGGCGGATCACCAGCGCCGGCAGATCCAGCGACTTGATGCGCAGCGCGGCGCGATCGGCCTCGGCCTGGCTGGTGAACGGCCCCACGCGCACGCGCGTGAGCGGTTGCGAGCCGAAGGTCTCGGCACCCGCCTCGAGGTCCAGCGACTGCACCTGGGCCAGGGCCTTGCGCGCGTTCTCCTCCTGCGCGTAGGCACCGACCTGCACCACCCAGACATAGCGCTGTGGCGTTGGGGCGGGTTTGCGTGCAGCCGGCGCGGGCCGCGGCGGTATGGCGGCAGCAGGGGGTTGTACGGCTGGCGCGGCCGCAGGTTCGGGCGCCGGGGCCGCCGGCTCGGGACGGGCCGGGCGGTCGGCGGCCGGCATCATGGCCGGCGCGGCGGCAGATGGCGCAGCAGGTCGGGTGGCAACGGCCACGGGCG
>JAIERT010000102.1 GCA_019746735.1 Burkholderiaceae bacterium
ACTCCCACTTCATGCGCGAGATGCGCATGTTCGCCCAGGCCACGGAGTTCGCGGGCTCGGGTCTGGGCGGCCGGCTCGATGGCCGGCTGCGCGAGATGCGCTTCCACATGATCGGCGGCAGCGAACTGGAGAGCCTGGCGCGCAGCGAGAGCAAGCTGCTGCCCCATGCCCCTTTCCTGCAGCGCCTGCAGGCCCAGGGCCGCGAGCACGCGCAGGACTGGCTTCACGTCAACGCGCCCGATCTCGGGCGGCGCTCGAGCATTGATGTCAAGGGCTTGTTCGGTTGAGCTGTGGCGCGCTGACCCTTTTGGGGGATGCGATGCAGCCCGAGTGCTTTCTAGAATCAATGACGGGCGGGCGCCCGGCAGCGGTTGTCGGGGCGGCGCCCTCAGTCAAAAAGCGCAGGGAGGCGCACCGCATGAAAGTCCATATCGATAGATTCCCGGTCCACCAGAACGCCAAGGTCTTCGCCGTCCTGATGGCATTGTCGTCCTTGTTCTTCGTGATCCCGTTCATGCTGCTGGTCAGCATGATGGCGCCGGAGGGCGCGTTTCCGGTGTTCATGGTGATCGTCTTGCCCGTGATGTATCTCGTGTTCGGCTACCTGATGGTGGCGGTCGGATGCTCGCTCTACAACTGGATTGCCCGGCACATCGGCGGACTGGAGTTTGAATCCCGTCGCACGGATGCTGCCGTCTAGGTCATGGGATATACCGGATGCGTGTTCTTGCCCTGTTGACCATCCGCGCCTACCAGCGCTATCTGTCGCCTTACAAGGGCTTCTGCTGCGCCTACGGCGCCCACACGGGGAGACGCACATGCTCCGCACTCGGCTATCGCGCCATCCAGCGCTACGGCGTCAGAGGGGGGCTCCTGATCCTGCGCCGTCGCCTCTACCTCTGTGGCGTAGCCTATCGCCGCCACGCCACACCGGTGCCTCGACCGCCACGCGCACAGCGCGGGGATTGCGATTTGGGCTGCGATCTGCCCTGTGATCTCAGTCCTGATCTGCCCGGCTGCAAGTCCGGCTCGTCAGCCCGCAACCTGATCAGCTGCTGCGACTGTGGCAGCTGTGACTGGCCAGACCGGAAAAAGAAGGACCGCGAGCAGGAGCGCGGTATCCACATACCCTCCTATCGCGGGCGCTCGTCGCAGCGCGGTGGAGCTGGGCCAAGCCGGCACTCGGCGATCGACCTCAAGGGCTAGTTCGGTTGAGTGGACGTCATGTGGTGAACAGGGAGTGATCATGTACCAGTGCCCGGCCTGCAAGGCCACAACGATACGATTCAGCCGCAAGTGGCTGTCCACGCCCGTCGTGCCGGCGCATTGCCGGGCCTGTGGCGCCTACTCGCATGCCCATCGTTCATCGGGCGGACTGGGCATCGTGGTGGGGGCCCTGGTGATCACCGCTGGCGGCATCGCAGCGTCCGCTCTGCAGGCCTTCTGGCCCCTGGGGCTGGGCATCACCGCGGCCCTGTCTTTCTGTGTCTGGCACATCCACCGGATTCCCCTGGAAGCCTTGTCGGCCGAGCAGGTGTCGGTCGCACGTGCGACCGAAGGGATGGGCTTCCTCGCCTTTCTGATGGCCTTCTTGCTGAACTCGTGAAGCGCGGGGGATCTGGGGATGAAGTTGGAGCCTTACGTCCGCGTCGACGACACCGCCTTCACGACCACGCCAGAACAACTGCTGGCCCGTCTCGGGCCGCCGCGGCGACGGGTGCGCAACGATGTGCAGCTCGATGAGCTGGACTATGGCCACACGGTCTACCGCTTCCAGGACAGCGGCCGGCTCGAAGAGGTGACGCAGCGTACACCCGTGCTGCATCTGGAGCAGCTGGCCGTGCCGTTTGTGGCGCTAGCGGGTTTCATCCGCAGCCAGGACCCGGAGGCCTTCGAGCGCGCGGGCTTTCTCGTCAGCCCGCGCTATGGCCTGGCTTTCGTGCCACGCGAACCCGACTGGGTCACGGCCCTGGCCGCGCACTGCATCCCGACCTGGCGGGCGCTCCGTTAAGGTTTGACTGGCGCGATCGGCTTGAGCGCGGTACCGAAGGTTTCGCGCAAGGGTGGGTGACCCAGGGGGGCGAAGGACATGCGCGTCTGCGGCACCTTGCGGTCCGGGATGTGGTCGAGCAGGTGGCGGATCAGCGTCAGCCGGCCGCGCCGCTGGTCGT
>JAIERT010000348.1 GCA_019746735.1 Burkholderiaceae bacterium
GCAGCAGGATGGACATGCCGATGGCTGTGATCAGGGGAGCGAGACGCGGGCTGTTGCGCAGCGGCCGGTAGGCCACCTTTTCGATGCTGTAGTTGAGGGCCGCAGCCAGCGCGCAGGCGATGAGCAGGGCGATGATCAGCACCAGCCAGGGCGGCAGCAGGGGCTGCAGGATGCCGATGACCGTCCAGCTCACGAGGGCGCCAACCATGAGCACTTCGCCATGGGCGAAGTTGATCAGGCCGATGATGCCGTAGACCATGGTGTAGCCCAGGGCCACCAGGGCGTACATGCTGCCCAGCACCAGGCCGTTGATGATCTGTTGGAGGAAGATGTCCATGTGTGACCTGTCACTCGTTTGCTTGTTGCAAGCTTCATGCCATGGGTGGCAGGTTGTCGCGATTAATGCTTGTTCCGGCTCTTGTCGTTCAGCGCGCGCAGTGTACGCATCTTTTCGGCGATTTTGATCTCCAGCCCGCGCTCCACAGGTCGGTAGAAACCCGGCTCGGGCATGCCCTCGGGCAGGTAGCTCTCGCCGGCTGCGAATGCCCCCTCCTCGTCGTGGGCATATCGGTAGTTCTTGCCGTAGTCCAGCTCCTTCATGAGCTTCGTGGGTGCATTGCGCAGGTGCATGGGCACCGGGCGGGTGCCGTCCTTCTTGATGAAGGCCTTGGCCTCGTTGTAGGCCTGGTAGACGGCGTTGCTCTTGGGGGCGATGGCCAGATAGACCACGCACTCGGCCAGCGCCAGCTCACCCTCGGGCGAGCCCAGGCGCTCGTAGACCTCGGCGGCGTCGAGTGCCAGGCGCAGCGCGCGCGGGTCGGCCAGGCCGATGTCCTCGCTCGCCATGCGCACCAGGCGGCGCGCCATGTAGCGTGGGTCGGCGCCGCCGTCGAGCATGCGCACGAACCAGTAGAGCGAGGCGTCGGGGTCCGAGCCGCGCACCGACTTGTGCAAGGCGCTGATGGTGTCGTAGAACTGCTCGCCGCCCTTGTCGTAGCGGCGCATGCGCTCGCCCAGCACCTTGAGCAGCCAGGCATCCGTGATGCGCTCCTGCTTTTGCTGCGTGGCTGCCACAGCCAGCGTTTCGAGGGTGTTGAGCAGGCGGCGCGCGTCGCCGTCGGCATAGGCGATGAGCCGGTCGCGCGCGTCATCGTCCAGGGGCGGAACCGCATCAATCTCAAGCGCACGCTGCACGATCTGCTTGAGATCCTCCTCGGTCAGCGACTGCAGCACGTAGACCGCGGCGCGCGAGAGCAGGGCGGAGTTGACCTCGAAGGACGGGTTCTCGGTGGTGGCGCCGATGAAGGTGAAGAGGCCACTCTCCACATGCGGCAAAAAGGCGTCCTGCTGGCTTTTGTTGAAGCGGTGCACCTCGTCGACGAAGACGATGGTGCGCTTGCCCTGGCCCAGCGCGACCTGCGCCATTTCCACGGCTTCGCGGATATCCTTCACGCCACCGAGCACCGCGCTGATGCTGATGAACTGCGCGCCGAAGGCGTTTGCCATGAGCCGTGCGATCGTGGTCTTGCCCGTGCCTGGCGGCCCCCAGAGGATGCAGCTGTGCGGCTGGCCCGATTCGAAGGCGATGCGCAGGGGCATGCCTTCGCCCAGCAGGTGCTGCTGGCCGATCACCTCGCCCAGGGTTTTCGGGCGCAGGCGTTCGGGGAGGGGCTGGTGCAACTGGGCTGGCTCGCGGGGCATGGCGGGGATTCTATGGGGTCTGGTTTTCTGCCTTTTGTGCTTTTGTGGTGAGCCTGCATGCCGGGTCTCGCCCCGGCGGGCGAGGTACTTTTCTTTGCTTCGCCAAAGAAAAGTACCCAAAAGAAAGGCGAGCCGGATTCGTCGGCCCGCTTTGTGGGCACGCTGCGTTGCTCGGTCCGAGCGGGGTGCGCGCAAACTCGGCTAGCGCCTCAAACATGCGCGCCCCTTTCTCCGCTCAGCCCTGCGCTACTCCCCTCCTCATGACGGCGGGGGGAGCCGAAGACCAGAACCCAAAGCCAAAAAACAAGGACGCGCCTGGCGCGTCCTTGTGGAGTTCGGCTGTTGGATGTTCCTCGCCCTTGTGTCTGTGCCGAGAAGCGCAGCGGCAGGCGGATGAAGAGACGCGCATGTTTGAGGCGCTAGCCGAGTTTGCGCGGCTCCCGCCTGGCGCGAGCATCGCAGGTTGCCCCGGC
>JAIERT010000111.1 GCA_019746735.1 Burkholderiaceae bacterium
ATGGCGTTGCTCGGCACCTCGCACATCATGACGATCTTGAGGCCGTTCTCGCCGCGCTTGAGGCCGTGCTTGGCCAGCAGGTCGATGACCTTCTTGGCCTGGCCCAGGGTGCGGACGAAGGGCACCATGAGCTCGACGTTGGTCAGGCCCATGTCCTCACGCACGCGCTTCATGGCCTCGCACTCCATGGCGAAGGACTCGGCGAAGTCGGCGCTGAGGTAACGCGCGGCGCCGCGGAAACCCAGCATGGGGTTCTCTTCCTCGGGTTCGTAGCGGCTGCCGCCGATGAGCTTGCGGTACTCGTTGCTCTTGAAGTCCGACAGGCGCACGATCACCGGCTTGGGCCAGAAGGCGGCGGCAATGGTCGCCACACCCTCGGTCACCTTGTCGACGTAGAAGGCGCGCGGCGAGGCATGGCCGCGGGCCACGGACTCGACGGCCTTCTTGAGGTCGGCGTCGATGTTCGGGTACTCCAGGATGGCCTTGGGGTGCACGCCGATGTTGTTGTTGATGACGAACTCCAGGCGGGCCAGACCGACGCCGGCATTGGGCAGCTGCGCGAAGTCGAAGGCCAGCTGCGGGTTGCCGATGTTCATCGTGATCTTGACGTCGATCTCGGGCATGGCACCGCGCTGCACCTCGGTCACTTCCATTTCCAGCAGGCCGTCGTAGATGCGACCGGTGTCGCCCTCGGCGCAGCTCACGGTCACCAGGGTGCCGTCCTTGAGCGTCTCGGTGGCGTCACCGCAGCCGACCACGGCCGGAATGCCCAGCTCGCGCGCGATGATGGCCGCGTGGCAGGTCCGGCCACCGCGGTTGGTGACGATGGCGCTGGCACGCTTCATCACCGGCTCCCAGTTCGGGTCGGTCATGTCGGTGACCAGCACGTCACCGGGCTGGACCTTGTCCATCTCGCTGACGTTGTGCACCAGGCGCACGGGGCCGGTGCCGATCTTCTGGCCGATGGCGCGGCCTTCGGCCAGCACGGCGCTCTGGCCCTTGAGCTTGTAGCGCATCTCGGCCGTGTTGCCGGCCTGGCTCTTCACGGTCTCGGGACGGGCCTGCAGGATGTAGAGCTGGCCGTCGCTGCCGTCCTTGCCCCACTCGATGTCCATCGGACGGCCGTAGTGCTTCTCGATGACCAGCGCGTAACGGGCCAGCTGCTCGACGTCGGCGTCGGTCAGCGAATAGCGGTTGCGCTGCTCGGTGGGCACGTCGATGGTCTTGACCAGCTTGCCGCCGGCCTTCTTCTCCTCGGGCGTGGAGAAGACCATCTGGATCAGCTTGGAGCCCAGGTTGCGGCGCACCACGGCCTTCTTGCCGGCCTGCAGCATGGGCTTGTGGACGTAGAACTCGTCCGGGTTCACGGCGCCCTGCACCACCGTCTCGCCCAGGCCGTAGCTGGAGGTGATGAAGACCACGTCCTCGAAGCCGGATTCGGTGTCGATGGTGAACATCACGCCGGCCGCGCCCAGGTCGGAACGCACCATGCGCTGCACGCCGGCCGACAGGGCCACGTCGGCATGGGCGAAGCCCTTGTGCACGCGGTAGCTGATGGCGCGGTCGTTGTACAGGGAGGCGAAGACCTCCTTCATCTTGTGCAGCACTTCCTCGATGCCATGCACGTTCAGGAAGGTCTCCTGCTGGCCGGCAAAGGAGGCGTCGGGCAGGTCTTCGGCGGTGGCGGAAGAGCGCACGGCGAAGGTGGCCTGCGGGTTGCCGGCCGAGAGCTTGGCGAACGCGTCGCGGATGGCCTTTTCGAGGTCGGCCGGGAAAGGCTGGGCCTCGACCATGGCGCGGATCTCGGCGCCGACGGCGGCCAGGGCGCGCACGTCCTCGGTGTCCAGCGCGTCGAGCTTGGCATTGATGCGCTCGGTCAGACCACCGTGCTTGAGGAATTCGCGGAAAGCGTGGGCCGTGGTGGCGAAGCCCGTGGGCACGCGCACGCCCTGGGGCAGCTGCGAGATCATTTCGCCGAGGCTGGCGTTCTTGCCGCCGACCGCCTCGACGTCGCTCATTCTCAGGTTTTCAAACGGAACGACCAGGGCGGTCGGGCTGAAAAGTGCAGACATGGGAAAGCTCCAGAGTTTAAAAACCGGGTCACGCAAGACGGCACGTTGCCGCCTGCGCCCATGCCGACGGCCAGCCTTTGCTCTTGTTTTCGTGGGGCGGGGCAGGACATGGAAGAATTCGG
>JAIERT010000047.1 GCA_019746735.1 Burkholderiaceae bacterium
AGGGCGACCTGGCCAACTGGATGATCCCCGGCAAGATGGTCAAGGGCATGGGCGGCGCCATGGACCTCGTGGCCGGCGTGCCGCGCTGCATCGTGCTGATGGAGCATGTGGCGAAGAAGAAGGACGGCACGGAAGACTTCAAGATCATCCCCGAGTGCACGCTGCCGCTGACGGGCAAGGGCGTGATCGACCGCATCATCACCGACCTGGGCGTGATGGACATCACGCCGCAAGGCCTCAAGCTCGTCGAGCTGGCCCCGGGCGTGACGCGCGAGTTCATCCAGTCCAAGACCGGTGTGAAACTCATCTGAGAGCCTTGCGAGCCCCAAGCTAAAGGCCCCATCCGGGGCCTTTGCTTTTGGGTGAGGACAAGCGTGGAAATGGCGGGTGATCGGCCCGTTCCTGCCGGCTTTTCTTCGGCGGGACGCCGCCATCATGGAAGACCGTTTGCTGTCATTCCCCTTGCGCCATGCGTCTGCGTCAAAGCTTCTGGGCCCTGCTGGGCCAGCAGGACACCGAGGCCCCCACGGTCGTCCTGGAGCGCGTGCGCCTGGCCATGCGTTGTGCCGTGGAAGAGCATCTGGGCCGCGATGCCGAGGTGCTGCAACAGCAGCTGGAGTACGCGCAGGACCTGGAGAGCCTCTGGTACCTGCGTCCCGAGCTCATGAACGCCATCGCGGCCGAATGCGGGGAGGCCCAGGCGCGCAACTGCCTCATGGGCCTGACGGCCCTGTTCCGCGACCACCATCCGGGAGCCGCTGCGTCCCGCGTCGGGCGGCTCTGAGCGGCTGCAGGCAGGCGCTCAGCCGATCCAGCGCACCCCGCCCTGCACGATCTCGTCGAAGAAGCCGCGCAGCGAAGACGGGCTCATGCTGTAGGGATCGAATTCCGATTTGCGCGAGTACTTCAGGAAGATCTGGCGGTTCTCGGCCAGCGAGGAGATCAGCCCCATGTTCCAGTTGCTGAAGCGGCGCGAGGCGATCTCGCCGAAATCCAGGATGGAAGGCTCGCTGTGGCGGCTGTCCTTGAGGATGCGCAGGTAGACACGGTTGACCACGTCGCGATCTCCCTCCAGCTGCTGCAGGAAGATGCCATTGGCCAGGCACAGGGCCCCGGTCACGCCGACCGCCGAATTGTTGCGCTGCGAGGTCTGCAGGATGTCCTTGACGTCGGCCGGGCCCAGGGTCTGGGTGGCGTGGCTGGCATAGGTGAGCTGTACGAGCATGGGGTTCTCCTTCTTGGCCGCCATTATGCGGACAGACGGCGGAGCCAGCCATGTCCTGCGCCTGTGGAAGGCCATGCACAGGGGCAGCGCTAAGGTCCGGCCCCGTCAAGTGCCAGCGGCCCGGGTTAACATGCCCCGGCCTGTCGATGCGGCTTGCGCCGCGACCCCCGGAGTTTGTTGATGCTGGACCCGAATCTCATGGGTGGTGCTTTGCTCGGACGCCTGTCGTTCCAGCTGCCGCCCGCCCCGACCGAAGCGCCTTGGCCCCCGGGCCGCCATGCGCTGAATTTCCCCGAAGGACGCGAAGCCGTGCTCGTGGTACCCGAGGACCTGGACCTGGATGCCCCCGTGCCCCTGCTCGTGCTCTTCCACGGCGCGGGCGGCGAGGCCAACCGCATGCTGCCGCACTTCGTGCGCTGGGCGCGTGCGCGGCGCTTCCTGCTGCTGGCGCCGCAGTCCATGTTCCCGACCTGGGACATCGTGATCGGCGGCCACGGGCCGGATCTCGAACGGCTGGGCGCGGCGCTGCAACAGGTGGCCTCGCACTTCCGGCTCGATCCGGCGCATCTGGCCTTGGCCGGCTTCTCGGACGGCGGCAGCTATGCCCTGTCGGTGGGGCTGAGCAATGGCGACGTGGTGAGCCATGTGATCGCGCTGTCGGCGGGCTTCATGAACACCTTCGTGCGCCATGGCTTGCCCCAGGTGTTCATTGCGCATGGGCGTTCGGATACGCAGCTGCCGTTTGAGACCAGCGCGCGGCCGCATGCGCTGAAGTTGCTGGAGGAGGGGGTGGACCTGACGCTGCTGCCGTTTGACGGGGATCATGTGATCGTGCCATCGGTTGTGGAGCGGGCGATTGAGTTTTTTCTCGGGGCAGCCGAAGGCGGGTAGCGGGTGGGCTCGGCGACAGGTGATGGGAATGTAAAAACGTTCGCAACGCTGCGCTGCTCACGTTTTTATCGCTGCGCGACCGT
>JAIERT010000391.1 GCA_019746735.1 Burkholderiaceae bacterium
TGCGCCAGTACCGCCTGCCCTACCGCCTGACCCTGCTGGCCGTCTTCGGCCTGACCGTGATCGTGGACCTGACGGTCGCCGTCGAGGTGGGCCTGATCGCCGCCGGCCTGACCTTCATCTACCGCATCTCCAGCCTGAGCCGGGCCGAGCCGGTCAGCGCTACCGACCAGCCCGGGCTGGCGGGCCGGGAACACGAGGTGCAGGCCTGGAGGCTCTACGGCGCGCTGTTCTTCGGCGCCGTCAAGCTGGTCGAGAACCTGGAGCACCGCCTGCCCGCGCGCGCCCTGGTGCTGGACCTCAAGAACCTGATCTACATCGATTCCTCGGGGGCCGACGCCCTGCTGGACCTGGTGCGCAGCTGCGAGCGGCAGGGCGTGCGCCTCATCGTCTGCGGCCTGGCGCACCAGCCCCTGGACATCGCGCGGCGCTCCGGCCTGCTCGAAGCGCTGCCGCCCGCCCAGGTCTGCCCGGACCTGGCCCGAGGCCTGTCGGCGGCGCTGTCCGCACCCTGAATGCCGCCGCGTCCGGCGCCGCACGGCAGGGGGCTAAAATGCCCGGTCCTGTCGAGAAAGACCAGTCCCATGCACCTGTTCCGCTACCCCGACTACCAGTCCGAAGTCACCCAGTTCATCAACCAGCTCAAGACCCAGAAGCCTGATCTGGAAGCGCGCCAGCGCCAGGGCCGTGAACTGCTGTGGGACAAGGCTGTGGACCGCCAGGCGCAGGCTGACTACCAGGCCGCCCGCGTGGCCCAGAAGCCCTACGTCTACCAGACCGGCAACAAGTAAACCAGCGGCCCGCCGCGCCTGCCCCCGATGAGCGACGTCCAAGACAGCGCCGGCCTGCCAGCCGCCGAGGCTCCGCACGCTGCGGCCATGCCCGAGGTGGTGGACCACGTGGCTGTGGCCCGCCTCTATGGCGAGCCGCTGTTCCAGCTGCCGCAGGACCTCTACATCCCGCCGGACGCGCTCGAAGTCTTCCTCGAGGCCTTCGAAGGCCCGCTGGACCTGCTGCTCTACCTGATCCGCAAGCAGAACTTCAACATCCTCGACATCCCCATGGCCGCGGTCACGCGCCAGTACCTGACCTATGTGGACCAGGTCCGTGACCGCAACCTCGAACTGGCGGCCGAGTACCTGCTGATGGCCGCCATGCTGATCGAGATCAAGTCGCGCATGCTGCTGCCGCCCAAGAAGGTGGCCGAAGGCGAAGAGGCGGAAGACCCGCGCGCCGAGCTCGTGCGCCGCCTGCTGGAATACGAGCAGATCAAGCTGGCCGCCGCCGGCCTGGGCAACCACCCCCAGTATGGGCGCGACTTCCTCAAGGCCCAGGTCTATATCGAGCAGGCGCTGCAACCGCGCTTCCCCGACGTGCACGTGGTCGATCTGCAGGAGGCCTGGGCCGACATCCTCAAGCGCGCCCGGCTCGTGCAGCACCACAAGATCACGCGCGAGGAGCTCTCGGTGCGCGAGCACATGAGCATCGTGCTGCGCCAGCTGCAGGGCCAGAAGTTCGTCGAGTTCGAGCACCTGTTCCAGCCGGACAAGGGTGTGCCGGTGCTGGTGGTGACCTTCATCGCCCTGCTGGAGCTGGCCAAGGAAAACCTGATCGAGATCACCCAGGCCGAGGCCTTCGCCCCCATCTATGTGCGCCTGGCCTACACGCCGGCCTGAACCTCTGCTGCCCCCGTGCCACCCTCGTCCTCCCACCATTCCTTTGACGTGCTCATCGTCGGCAGCGGTCTGGCCGGCCTGAGCGCTGCGCTGCACCTGGCCGCCACCCACCGCGTGGCCGTGATCACCAAGCGCAACCTCGGCGACGGCTCCAGCGGCTGGGCCCAGGGCGGTATCGCCGCCGTCATGGGCGAAGGCGACACCCTCGCCTCCCACGTGCAGGACACGCTGGTCGCCGGCGCCGGCCTGTGCGACCCCGAGGCCACGCGCTTCGTGGTCGAGAACGCACCCGCCAGCATCCGCTGGTTGCAGGGCCTGGGCGTGCCCTTCTCGCGGGAAGACGGGCAGCTGCACCTCACGCGCGAAGGCGGCCACAGCGAGCGCCGCATCGTGCACGTGACCGACGCCACCGGCGCGGCCGTGCAGCACACGCTGATGGACCAGGTGCGGGCCACGCCCAACATCACCCTGTTCGAACACCACATGCTGGTGGACCTGATCACCAGCGCCAAGCTGGGCCTGCCGGGCCAGC
>JAIERT010000176.1 GCA_019746735.1 Burkholderiaceae bacterium
GGCGCAGCGTGCCCGTGTACACGGCATCGAAACGCAGGCCGCGCTCGCGCCAGTACTGACCCAGGCGCTCGCTCTGTCGGCCACCGAGTTCACTGAGCTGGTCATAGTCGGCCGCGCCGAACGAAGCCTGGCCGTGGCGCACGAGGTAGAGGGTTCCCATGGCAGCCATTCTGGCAAGGCTGGCGCGACTGTGCAGTCGCCAGAGAGACTGGCCTGGTGCTATCAATTCAGGAGTCAATGGGCGGATGTCGCTGAGGGGCTTGGAGGCAGGCCGGGAAAGACAGGTGTTTTTTTGGGTAGGATGCGTCCGCTTGTCCTCGCAGGGAGGCGGGCATTCTTCAACAGAAAGTTTCGAATGAAAAAAACACTGATCGCTTTTGCAGCCGCCTTGTCTGTCTCCGGCGCGGCTTTTGCCCAGACGGGCTTCTACATTGGTGCCGAGGCGGGTGCTGCCTCGGTCAAGGACCAGGCCCAAGACTTGGCCAACGGTCTTGTCAACGAGCTTGGCGGTTCGGCCGCTGTGACTCAGGACACGGGCATCGGTTTCGCCCGCTTCTTTGGGGGCTACCAAATCAACAAGTATGTCGCCGCAGAGCTGGGTTATCTGAACAGTGGTGAAGCCACGGCGAACTTTTCCGGTGTGACCGGAGGTGCGGCAACCTACACCGGCAATGTCAAACTGTCTGTCAGCGGCTTTGACCTCTCCGCTGTGGTGAAACCCTTCGATCAGCCCGGGCTGGATCGTCTCTTCTTCCGCGCGGGTCTGACCAGCTATGAGCAGAAGATCGTTGTCAGCGCTTCGAGCAACGGCAGTGCCGCCTCTGGCACGTCCACTGACAGCGGCACGGGCACCATCCTCGGCGTTGGCTATGACCTGCCTGCAGGCCCCGGCGTGGTGCGCTTCCAGCTCAACACCCTGCAACGAATCGGTGGTCTTTCCGACAACAACTCCACGGCACTCAGCGCCGGTTATCTCTGGAAGTTCTGATCTTTCAGGATTTCGCTCTGCTCGACAAAGCGCGCCTTCAGGGCGCGTTTTGTCTTTGTGGGAGGCGATCAGGGCTTCACCCGGCTGACCGTGCTAGCCCCCGCTGACGATGTCGAGCACACCAGATGGCGTCCGCAGGCGCGCGCTCAGTCGGGCCGGCCCTTGCCGGGCCCGCAGCGGGACCAGTTCCAGTGCTTCGCCGGCCGCATTCAGTGCCTCGGCCCGCGGATGCTGCAGCTCCAGTGCGGCCAGCGTGATGCCGCTGGCGGGCATGGCTGCAGCCGGATGCACGGCGCCCCACTGGATCAGGGTGGGCAGCAGGCCATCGAACAGGCGCTGCCCATCGGGGCGTACCGTGATCTGCCATTGCAGCAGGCCCTGCGGGGTAGGGCGTGAGGCGGCGATCACCTCGCCGCGATCCACGCCGTGGGTGCGCAGCGCCGCCACAGCAGAGCGCGCGTCGTCCACGCGTGCGACCCAGTGCACGAGCTGCGGGCCCTCGCGGCGCTGGCGAGCTTGCAGCCCCTGGTCATCCATGTCGAACCAGCGCCGGCGTCCGGGGGCGGGCGCAGCGGGGTCGATGGCGATGATCTCGAAATAGGCCAGCGGAAAGTCGGCGCTGGCGATGCTGAAGAGTCGGTTGTGGGTGCCCATCAGCGCATGCTGACCACCAGGGCCGGGCGTGATGCCCAGGGTGGCTTCGCACCAGGCCACGCCCTCGTCCAGCGTGGCGGCGGCGACGACCAGGTGGTCGAGGGCTGCGCTCACAGGACGACTTGTCCCGTGATGCAGGTCTGTACCTGTCCGCCCACCCAGACCTGGCCGGTTTCATCACGCTCGAGCAGCACGCGACCCGCGCGGTCCAGGCAGGTGCCCTGGGCGGCGATGTAGCGCGTGCCGAGGTGGCCTTCGGCCATGAGCCATTGCGCCAGGCTGGCGTTGAGGCTGCCGGTGACCGGGTCCTCCGTGATACCAACGGGTGCGGCGAAGGCGCGCACCTCGAGGTCGGGCGCAGCCAGATGCGGCGCATCGTCCGCATGGTCGGCAAAGGCGCGGGCTTCGCGGCTGCTGCGGGCGATCAGCTGCACGGCGGCCGGTTCGGCGGTGAGCGCGGCCACGCCCACCTTCTGGCCCAGCTCGCGCAGGCGCGTGTGGTCGGGCGTGAGCGCGAGCACGGTGTCGGCGCTGTCGAGCAGCAGGCCCAGCCACTTCGGGCCGTTGTCCA
>JAIERT010000017.1 GCA_019746735.1 Burkholderiaceae bacterium
GAAAGCTCCAGCCGTGGTCGCTCGTGAACTGGTCTTCGCTGTCCGGCACGAAGGTGGCCTGCTGGGGACGGACGGTGCGAATGAAGTCGAGCAGATTCTGGGTCGGGTTGCCCTCGATGTTGAACTCGCGGTCCGGCCACTGCTTCATGAGGGCCGCGAGCTCATGCACGTCCTGGGCGCGGATGTGGCGCTCGTCGGGCCGTGGATGCACCGTGATGCCATGCGCACCGGCCTGCAGGCAGAGCGTGGCCGCGCGCGTGACGCTGGGAATGCCCAGGTGGCGCGTGTTGCGCACCAGGGCCACCTTGTTGACGTTGACGGAAAGAGCGGTCATGTTTTGCTGCCGGGCCGCCCCAAAGCAAAACGCGCCCCCCTGGGGGGCAGCGAATTACACAAAGTGAAGAGCGTGGGGGCCATATTCATAGCGATTGCAGGTCCACCATCATCTGCCGGGTGCGCAGCGTGGACACGCCGCAATGGTAATGGAGCAGGGCCCGCAACAAGGGTTTGAGTTCGCCCATCACGGCAGCGCAGGCGCGCAGGGTATCGGTGAAGGGGGCACCGGCCTCCAGGGCCTGCTGCAGGGTACGCCATCGGGCTCCGCTGAGCCCCGTGCGGTCAGCCGGGCCCACGGTACGCAAGCCGCCCTCGGGCACCAGGGTGTAGGCCGCCGCGTCTTCGAGTGGTGCCAGGGTCAGGGTCTGACGGTCCAGCTGGGGCAGCAACCCGATCTCGCGCAGCAGCAGCAGCTCGAAGCTGCGCAGCGCGGCCTCGAGCACCTCGGTATGTTCCGAAGCCAGCACCTGGACCACCTGGGCGTAGACGTCGAACAGCGCCGGGTGCGCGTCATCACGCGCCAGCAGCTGCAACAGCAATTCATTGAGGTAGTAACCGGACAGCAGGGCCTCGCCCGTGGGCATCACATGCCCGCCCACCCACTCGGCACTCTTGAGGGTGCGCACCTCGGACTCGCCGCCGTAGCTCAGGCGCAGCGGCTGCAGGGGCAGCAGCACCGGACGGAAGCTGGACGTGGGCCGCTTGGCCCCCTTGGCCACCAGGGCGATGCGGCCATGGTGACGCGTGAAGACTTCCAGAATCAGGCTGGTCTCGCTCCAGTCGTAGCGGTGCAGCACATAGGCCGGTTCTTCATTGATGCGTTTCGTCGCCATGGCGCGAACGGCGCTTACTCGTAGCCGAAGGAGCGCACGCGAGCTTCGTCGTCGGCCCAGCCGGATCGCACCTTGACCCAGAGCTCGAGGAAGACCTTGGCATCCATGAGCTTCTCGAGTTCGACCCGCGCCTCGGTCCCGATGCGCTTGATGCGCTCACCTTTGTCACCGATGACCATGGCCTTGTGGCCATCGCGCTCGACCACGATGGTGGCAGCGATGCGCACCAGGCGCTTCTGGCCCTTTTTCTGGGGTGCTTCTTCCTCGAACTTGTCGATCACCACGGTGGAGGTGTACGGAAGCTCGTCGCCGGTCAGGCGGAACAACTTCTCGCGCACCATCTCGCCGGCCATGAACTTCTCGCTGCGGTCGGTCAGCTCGTCCTCGGCATACCACCAAGGCTGTTCAGGCAGGTACTTCTCGCAGATACCGAACAGGCGCTCAATGTCCTTGGCGTTCTTGGCCGCCATGGGCACGATCTCGGCGAAGGGATGGCGTTGCTGCATCTCCTGCAACCAGGGCGCGATCTCGGCACGCCGATGCACGGTGTCGAGCTTGTTGGCAATCAGCAGCACCGGCACGCCTTCGGCCAGCAGCTTGAGCACGCGCTCGTCGGCCTGGTTGAACTGGCCGGCCTCGACCACAAACAGCACCAGGTCCACATCGCCCACGGCACCGAGGACCGTCTTGTTGAGCGAACGGTTGAGGGCATTGCCGTGCCGGGTCTGGAAGCCCGGGGTGTCGACAAAGACGAACTGCGTGGCGCCCACGGTGCGCATGCCCGTGATGCGGTGCCGTGTGGTCTGGGCCTTGCGAGAGGTGATGCTGATCTTCTGCCCGACCAGGGCATTGAGCAGGGTGGACTTGCCGACGTTGGGCTTGCCCACGATGGCGACGAGACCGCAACGCTGAGCGGGACCCATGCCGGGGTCTGTGGATTCGGACATCAGTGCACCCTTGTCTTCAGAACCTGCAGCATGGCGGCGGCGGCGGCCTGCTCACCGGCACGGCGCGAGCTGCCGATGCCACGCTCGTTCAGGTTGAGATCGGACACCT
>JAIERT010000251.1 GCA_019746735.1 Burkholderiaceae bacterium
GCTGGAGCCCATGACGACACCGATGAGTGTTTTCATCCCCGAATTTTACTTTCCCGCCCCGGATCGGCCCAAATGACAGACATCACCACCGAAAACTTCGAGACCGAAGTCATCCACGCCTCCATGTCCGTGCCCGTGCTGGTCGACTTCTGGGCCCCCTGGTGCGGCCCCTGCAAGTCCCTGACCCCCGTGCTCGAGAAGCTGGAGACCGCCTACGAGGGCCGCTTCGTGCTGGCCAAGATCAACTCCGACGAGCAGCAGGAGCTGGCTGCGGCCTTCGGCATCCGCAGCATCCCGACCTGCGTGCTCATGATGGGCGGCAAGCCCGTGGACGGCTTCATGGGCGCGCTGCCCGAGGGCAAGCTGCGCGAATTCCTCGACAAGCATCTGCCGGGCGAGGACCAGCTGCAGGCCCAGGCCGATGCGGAGGAAGCGCAGGACCATCTGGCCTCCGGCGACATCGCCAGTGCCCTGGACCGCATGGCCCAGGCCCTGCAGGCCGACCCGGCCAACGACGAGCTGCGCTACGACTACATCAAGCTGCTCATTGGCAGCGGCGACCTCGATCAGGCCGCCGCCCAGCTGGCCCCCACGCTCGCGCGCATCCCTGTGCCGCTCCCCTTCGAGGCCCTGCAGCAATGGCTCAACGCCCTGGAGTTCGTGGGTAACGACCCGCGCGGCCAGTGGCCGCTGGAGCGTTTCGACGCAGCCATCGCCGCCAACAAGCGTGACTTTGCCGCCCGCTTTGCCAAGGCGCGGGTGTTGATGGCCGCCAACGAATGGGTGGCCGCGCTCGACGAACTGCTCGAGATCATCATGCGCGACAAGAAATGGGACGAGGAAGCGCCACGCAAGACCTTCATCGCTATCCTGGAGCTGCTGACGCCCCCCAAGCCCAAGCAGGCTGGCCCTGAGGTGAGCGGCAAGAGCGCTGGCGGCATCGAGCTGGCCGGGCACGCTACGGTACAGCAGGACGAACAGGCCGCTCTGGTCTCGGCCTACCGGCGCAAGCTCAGCATGGCCTTGAACTGAGCAAGCCCGACCGATACAAAACGGCACCCTCGGGTGCCGTTTTCCTTGCCGTTTGCGGGCTCAGGCCGTCAGACGGGTCAGCGCCTCACGGTACTTGGCGGCCGTCTTGTCGATCACGTCCTGCGGCAGCTTCGGGGCCGGCGGCTTCTTGCCCCAGGGCTGGCCGTTGACCGTGGCGGTCTCGAGCCAGTCGCGCAGGAACTGCTTGTCGTAGCTCAGCGGATTGGCACCCTCCTTGTAGCCCTCGACCGGCCAGTAGCGCGAGGAGTCGGGCGTCAGCACCTCGTCCATGAGCACGAGCCGGCCCTGCTTGTCGAGGCCGAACTCGAACTTGGTGTCGGCGATGATGATGCCCTTCTTCAGGGCGATCTCGCTCGCGGCCTTGTACAGAGCGATGGAGATGTCACGGATCTGCGCGGCCAGGTCCGGACCGATCATCTCCACGGTTTTCTCGTAGGTGATGTTCTCGTCGTGCTCGCCGACCTCGGCCTTGGCCGCGGGCGTGTAGATGGGCTCGGGCAGCTTGCTGGCGTTCTTGAGGCCCGCAGGCAGCTGGACGCCACAGACCGACTGGCTCGCCTGGTACTCGGCCCAGCCGCTGCCGGCCAGGTAGCCGCGCACCACGGCCTCCACGGGGATGGGCTTGAGGCGCTGGACCAGCATGGCGCGGCCACGCACCTGGGCCACTTCATGGGGCTGGACCACGCTCTCGGGGTTGTCGCCGGTCAGGTGGTTGGGGCAGATGTGGCCGAGCTGGCCGAACCAGAACAGCGCCATCTTGGTGAGCAGCTCGCCCTTGCCCGGGATGGGCTCGCCCATGATGACGTCGAAGGCGCTGATACGGTCCGAGGCCACCATGAGGATGCGCTCCTCGCCGACGGCGTAGTTGTCGCGCACCTTGCCGCGTGCGAGCAGGGGCAGGGAGCTGATGGAGGAGGTGTGCAGGGCGTTCATCATGGGCGGCTCTGAAAACAAAAGGCCAAAAACAAAAAGCCCGGCGCGCTGGACGCCGGGCCCGTGATTATCGCAAGTTCGCGACCGGGGGGCTCAGTTCACCACCTGGGCCAGCTCGCCCTTGGCATAGCGCTGGGCCATGACCTGCAGCGTGGCGCCCTTGATCTTGGCGCCCTGGCCTTCGCAGCCGAACTCCAGGTAGCGCGCCTTGCAGACCAGCCTGGCGGCCTCACGCGCGGGC
>JAIERT010000187.1 GCA_019746735.1 Burkholderiaceae bacterium
CACGGCCGAGGCCACGGGGCCGGCCGGGTGGATGATGGTCTTGAGGTGGGTGTCGTCGAAGTCGAAGGTGTGCGAGGTGATGCCGTTGATCAGTGCGGCGCTGGCCATGTCCACCTTCTCGGCACGGCCCAGCACGCTGGCCTGCGGTGCGGGTTGCAGTATCTGCACGGCGCCCAGTGCGGCGTGCGCGGATTCATGCTGCGCGGCGCCTACGGCACAGCCCAGCCAGTTGAGGAAGGTGCGGTGCGCCTCATGCTCGACCGCATCGCTCCAGCCTTTGGAGGGGTGCGTGGCGGCATAGCGGGCCAGGGTCTGGGTGACGGGTGGGGCGTGGTGGTCGGCGGGAACTTGCGTGTTGCGGGCCATGGAGCGTGTTTGCTATTGAATTGCTAGCGATTGACCATCGCAAGACGGTCGGCGGATTCTAGGCCGGCCGGTGCCACCGGGTGCAAACCATGAGGCGTCTGCCCGGCGCGCCGGGCTATAGTGCCGCCCATGACGGTCCCCGCCTTGCGCCAGCCCCGTTTCCTGCAGCTGCATCAGAGCGATCCCGCAGCCCTGCGTGCCGAGCTGTTGACCGGCCTGCAGGCCGAACCCGCGCGCATCGCGCCCAAGTACTTCTACGACGCGCTCGGCTCGCGCCTGTTCGACGCCATCACCGAGCTGCCCGAGTACTACCCCACGCGCACCGAGGCCGCGCTGATGGCCGAACACGGCCCAGCCATCGCACAGCGCGTGCCGCGTGGCGCGACGCTGGTGGACCTGGGCGCAGGCAATTGCGAGAAGGCCGGGCGGCTTTTCGAGCTGCTGCAGCCGGCGCGCTATGTCGCCGTGGACATCTCGGCCGATCATCTGCGCCATGCCCTGCACTGCCTGCAACGCCAGTTCCCCGCGCTCGACATGCTGGGTGTGGGCATGGATTTCTCCAGCCGTCTGGACTTGCCATCCGAGGTGGGCGAGGGGCCGCGCCTGCTGTTCTACCCGGGCTCGAGCATCGGTAACTTCACGCCCGAGGAGGCCCTGGTCTTCCTGCGCCAGACGCATGCGGCCGCGCAGGGTGGCGGTCTGCTGATCGGGGTGGACCTGCGCAAGCCGCTGGACGTGCTGCAGCCGGCCTATGACGATGCGCTCGGTGTCACCGCGGCCTTCAACCGCAATGTGCTGCTGCACCTCAATCGCCTGATCGGCAGCGACTTCGCCGTGCAGGACTGGCGGCACATCGCGTTCTTCAACGAGGCCGCCTCGCGCATCGAGATGCACCTCGAGGCCCGGCGCGCGCTCACCGTGCGCTGGCCCGGGGGCGAGCGGCGCTTTGCCAGCGGCGAGCGTATCCACACCGAGAACTCCTACAAGTACGCACTGGCCGATTTCCAGGCCCTGCTGGCTGCCGCCGGCTACCGGCGCATCGAGGCCTGGACCGATGCGCGGGCCTGGTTCGCCACCTTCTGGGCCGAGGCCTGAGTGACACGTCCCCTCGTGCTCATCGCCAGCCCGGTGCTGGCCGAGGCCAACAACGGCAACTGGCAGACGGCCTGGCGCTGGTCGCGCCTGCTGGCGCCCCACTACCGCACGCAGATCATCCCGTCCTGGCAGGCGGGCGAGCATTCCCAGGCCGTGGCCCTGCTGGCCCTGCATGCGCGCCGCTCGGCCGAGGTCATCGCCGCCTGGGCGCAAGCGCACCCGGGCCGGGGCCTGGCCGTGGTGCTCACGGGCACCGATCTCTACCGCGACATCCAGCGCGATGCCGCGGCCCAACGTTCCCTGGCCTTGGCGCAGCGGCTCGTGGTGCTGCAAGAGCTGGGGCCGCAGGCCCTGCCGGCCGAGCACCGCGCCAAGACCCGGGCGATCTTCCAGTCCACCACCACCCGACGCCCCGTGGACAAGGCCGTTACGCGCCTGCGCGTCGTGATGGTGGGCCATCTGCGCGACGAGAAAGGCCCGCAGACGCTGTGGGCCGCGGCGCGCCTGCTGCGTGATCGCCCCGACATCCGCATCGACCACATCGGCGAGGCACTGGATCCGGCGCTGGGGTTGGCCGCACGCGCCACCATGGCCGACTGCCCGGCCTACCGCTGGCTCGGCGGCCTGCCGCACGAAGCCACGCGCCGCCATATCCAGCGCGCGCACCTGCTCGTGCACTGCAGCCGCATGGAAGGCGGCGCGCACGTGCTCATGGAGGCCGTGTGCAGCGGCACGCCCGTGCTGGCCACGCGCATCGACGGCAATGTGGGCATGCTGG
>JAIERT010000330.1 GCA_019746735.1 Burkholderiaceae bacterium
TGTAGGCAGTATGCCAGTGCACGACACCATCACGTTCCGTGAGGTTGATCTTCACCAGCCCGCCTCGGCAGGGCCCGCCCCGGCAGGCGCCACTTTCGGGGGCATACAGTGCGCCGTGCGTGGCGCAGATCAGCCAGTGACCGGTGATGTCGAAAAAGTGGTTGGGCTGGTAATCCAGCTCCATGGCCACGTGGGTGCAGCGGTTCAGATAGGCATGGGCCTGCCCCGCGTAACGGATGGCAAAGGCCCGGCAGGTCTGGCCGCCGTAGACCACGTCGAACGGCACGGCCAGTCCGCTGTCGACCAGATCAGCCGAATTGCACAGGGGGATCAGCGCCTCTTCCATAGAAGGCTAGGCGAGCGTCGGCCGCCGGGCCGCCCCAACGCCGACGACGGCCCCCTCGGGGCTAAAGCCTGCGGCTCCGAGCCTGCCTGCGCAGGCTGGGACAGGCTGAAGAGGTGTTGCGTCTCGCGACACCACGTCCAGGGAGTACACGCAGTGACGACCTTGGAGGTTAAGCATTTTCCAACAGCCAGTCGTGCAGCTCGCGCACCGAATGCGCCACATGCAGGGGCTGCAAGGCATGGAAGGCCTCGGGCTCATGCGCGCCGTAGCTCACACCCACGCTGGGGCAACCGGCATTGCGTGCCATCTGCAGATCGTGGGTCGTGTCGCCGATCATCAACGTGCGCTCGGGATCGACACCGAACTCGCGCATGAGCTCGTGCAGCATGCGCGGATGCGGCTTGCCCGCCGTCTCGTCGGCCGTGCGCGAGCCGTCGAACACACCCTTGAGCTGCACGGTGTGCAACACCTCGTCCAGGCCGCGCCGGCTCTTGCCCGTGGCCACGGTCAGCCAGTGATGCCGCGCCTTGAGGTCGGCCAGCAGCTCCAGCACGCCAGAGAACAGGCTCAGGTCGTTCTGGTGCGACATGTAATGGAAGCGGTACCGCTCCCCCAGCGCGGGGTATTTCTCGGGCGGCACGTCGGGTGCCGCATGGGCCAGGGCCTGGCCCAGGGCCATGCCGATCACATAGGACGCAGCCTTGTCGCTGGGCACGGTGCCGCCCACATCGCGCACGGCCTCCTGGATGCTGCGCGTGATGATGGCCGTGGAATCGAACAGGGTGCCGTCCCAGTCGAAGGCGATCAGGTCGTACTGGCGGGGTCGAAAACTCATGGCTGCTCGTGATCGGGAAGGACGTGACCCGCGAAACGGGCCAGCTCGGCCGGCAACGGGCAGGTCAGCTCGATGCGCTCGCCATTGGCCGGGTGGTTGAACTGTAAACGCCAGGCATGCAGGAACATGCGCCTGAGCGGCACCGCCCCCTCGCCGCCTGCGGGTTTGTGCAGGGTCTTGTTGAGCTCGAAGTCCCCGTACTTGTCATCCCCCACAATGGGAAGGCCCTCGGAGGCCAGATGCACGCGGATCTGGTGGGTGCGACCGGTCTTGATGGTCACCTCGAGCAGGCTGTATCTGTCGGAACGGGCGCGCACCTTGACCAGGGTCACGGACTTCATGCCGTCCGGGTCGTCGCGGGCCACCACCTTGACGCGGCGCTCGCCGTCCTCCAGCAGGTATTTGTGCAGGGGCTTGTCCAGCACCTTCTTGTTCAGCGGCCAGGCACCGGCCACCAGGGCCAGGTAGGTCTTGCCGGTCTCGCGTTCGCGGAACTGGTCCTGCAGGGCCTTGAGCGCGCTGCGCTTCTTGGCCAGCAGCAGGATGCCGCTGGTCTCGCGGTCCAGCCGGTGCACCAGCTCCAGGAACTTCGCCTGCGGCCGCGCCATGCGCAACTGTTCGATGACGCCAAAACTCACGCCCGAGCCGCCGTGCACGGCCGTGCCCGCCGGCTTGTCCACGGCCAGCACGGCCTCGTCTTCAAACAGCACAGGAAACTCGCGCGCCGGTGCGTTGGACGCCGCCATGGCCTCGGCCTTCTCCGCCGCCCGCTCCGACAGGCGCACAGGCGGCAGCCGCACCTGGTCGCCCACTTCGACCCGCGTGTCGGCTTGAGCCCGACCTTTGTTAACCCTCACTTCGCCACTGCGAATGATGCGGTAGACATGGGTCTTGGGCACGCCCTTGAGCTGGCGGAGCAGGAAATTGTCCAGACGCTGACCGGCCGACTCCTCGTCGACCGTCACGATTTCGACACGGGGACCCGCAGCAGGCGTTTTGCCCCCTATAATGTGTTTCACTAGCGACGAGCTGTAAGTGGTTGATTTGTCTGGAGTTTAGTCCA
>JAIERT010000128.1 GCA_019746735.1 Burkholderiaceae bacterium
CTGCGGTACAGGCCGTCGAAGACATGGCTGTCGGCCTGGCGCGGGAAGCTGCAGATGATCTTGCGCACCCGGCCCGTTGCCAGCAGCGCGGCCAGGCCCGTGTCGCCGTTGCCGGCGTTGTTGTTCACCACCGTGAGGTCCTTCGCGCCCTGCGCGATCAGGCCGTCGATCAGCTCCAGCGGTATGCCCGCGGTGCCGAAGCCGCCGATCATGACGGTGGACCCGTCCTTCACGCCGGCCAACGCCTCGGCCACCGAGGCCGCGATCTTGTTGATCATGGAAACAGCTCCTGTCTTGAATCTCGAGATGTTCGTATATCGAACTTTTGTTCGTATAATGAATTCTAGACCAGTCCGCTGAATCCGACCATGCCCCCCGTCTCCCCCGCGACCGCCCCCCGGCCCGGCGACAGCTATGTGCAGTCCTTCGCGCGCGGGCTGGAGGTGATCCGCTCCTTCAGCGCGGCCGCGCCGCAGCAGACCCTGAGCGAGGTGGCCGCGCGCAGCGGCCTCACGCGTGCGGGCGCGCGCCGTATCCTGCTCACGCTGCAGACCCTGGGCTATGTGGAGAGCGACGGCAAGCTCTTCCGCCTGACCGCGCGCATCCTGGACCTGGGTTTCGCCTACCTGTCTTCCCTGCCGATCTGGAACCTGGCCGAGCCCGTGATGGAGGCCCTGGTCGAGGAGGTCAAGGAATCGAGCTCGGCCGCCGTGCTCGAAGGCACGGACATCGTCTACGTGCTGCGCGTGCCCACGCACAAGATCATGAGCATCGGCCTGGGCGTGGGCTCGCGCCTGCCGGCTTACTGCACCAGCATGGGCCGCGTGCTGCTGGCCGACCTCGACGACGAGGAGGTGCTGCGCCGCCTCAAGGCCTCGCGCCCCAAGGCCCTGACCCGGCACACGGTGACGGATATCGACACCCTGCTGACCAGGGTGCAGCAGGTGCGCCGCCAGGGCTGGAGCCTGGTGAACCAGGAGCTGGAAGAGGGCCTGATCTCGCTGGCCGCCCCCATCACCGACCGCAGTGGTCGCGTGATCGCGGCGCTCAACCTCAGCGGCCAGGCCAACCGCACCAATACCAAGGTGGCGCAGGAGACCTTGCTGCCCGCGCTGCAGCGCGCCGCACGCACGATCTCGCAGCGGCTGGGATAATCAGGGACCTCTACAAGGCCCCTCCGATGATGTTCCAGCCCTCCCAGGCCGATGTGCGCCGCTTCTTCTGCGGCGTCTACGCCAAGTCCCGCACCGGCCAGCCCATGGAGGCCATCGAGCTGCTGGCCAGCCAATGGATCGCCGAACACCCGGAGTACCACGCCGAGTTCGCCGACGTGGATACGGCCTTGGCCAACATGACCCAGGCCGAGGCCGGGCGCGAGAACCCGTTCCTGCACCTCTCCATGCACTTGTCGATCAGCGAGCAGTGCAGCATCGACCAGCCGCGCGGCATACGCCAGGCCGTGGAGCTGCTGGCCGCCAGACGCGAGGACCTGCACGCGGCACACCACGAAGTCATGGACTGCCTGGGCCGCATGGTCTGGGAAAGCCAGCGCGCGGGCCGCCCGCCGGACGGCGCGGCCTACATCGCCTGTGTGCAGCAGCGCGCTACCAAGGACTGATCCATGACAACCCGCTTGTGGGTTGCCTCACAGGCTCACCTCGCAACGCGAAGTTAAGCGCAGCGGCCGAAGACAAAAAAGCCGCTCGATGAGCGGCTTTTTTGTGGGTGCAGGGAAAGCTCAGCGGAACTTGCTCTGCGGCACGGTCTTGAGCTCGCTGGGCAGGCTGCTGATGTGCTTGGCCAATTCCTTGAGCTCGGCATTGCTGAACTGCTTGGCGATGCCGCCCATGATGCCGTTGGAGCGGCCCCAGCTGGCCTGGCCTTCGGTCTTGTAGGACTTGAGCGCGACGAAGAGGTAGTCGGCCGGCTGACCACCGATCTTGGGATAGCTCGGATCGACCGGCTTGTTGAAGTTGTCACCGTGGCAGGCGATGCAGCCGCCCTTGTTCAGCAGCTCGGCCACCTTGGCCGAGGGAGCCGGTGCGGCCTTGACGGCGGTGGTGGCGGTCTTGCCATGGCCTTCATAGAAGGCGGACACGTCGGCAATGTCCTGCTCGCTCAGGCTCTCGGCGATGGCGCGCATGGAGGGGTGCTTGCGCTCGCCCTTCTGGTAGGCCGTCAGGGCCGCGGCGATGAACTTGGCGTTCTGGCCCGAGATCATGGGCACGCGGTAGACCTCGGGGAAGCTGG
>JAIERT010000038.1 GCA_019746735.1 Burkholderiaceae bacterium
CGCCAGCTCCTTGCGGATGGAGGAATCGAATAACATTGCTCGGAAGGAAACCGCCATTATGAACTTTGAACTGCTCACCCTGGATCTGGCCGGCGCCGCAAAACAGCCGTCCGACGCACTGATCGTGCTGCTGCCGGACGGTTTCAAGCCCGGCAAGGACGCCCTGTCGGCCCTGGTCGCCCAGGCGCTCAAGGCCGGTGACCTGGACACCAAGGCCGGCAAGCTGCTGGCGCTGTACCGCCCGGCCCAGACCAAGGCGCCGCGCGTGCTGCTGGTGGGCGTCGGCGATGGCACGGTGCGTCAGGTCCGGCAGGCCGTCGGTGCTGCGCTGGGTGCGCTGCGCAGCGGTGGCCCGGCGCTGAAGAAGCTGGCCCTGTGCTTTGCCGCCGCGCCCCAGGCCGGTGCGCTGCGCGCCGCGGTCCAGACCGTGGCCGACAGCAGCTATGTCTACACCACGACCAAGTCCAAGGCCGAGGGCCGCAGCCTGGCCCGCGTGACGCTGGGGGTGCCCAAGGCGGCCGCGCTGCAGGCCGAATTCGCCCAGGCCACGGCCGCCGTGGCCGGTATCGAGCTGGCCAAGGAATGGGCCAACCGGCCCGCCAACCACGCCACGCCCAGCCATCTGGCCGACGCAGCACGCGCTCTGGCCAAGTTCCCCAAGATCAGCTGCCAGGTGCTGGGCCCGCGCGAGGTGGCCAAGCTCAAGATGGGTTCCTTCATGGCCGTGGCCCAGGGTTCGGAGCAGCCCCTGCGCTTCATCGTGCTGCAGTACCAGGGCGCTCCCAAGAGCCAGGCACCGACCGTGCTCGTGGGCAAGGGCATCACCTTCGACACCGGTGGCATCTCCATCAAGCCGGCGGCCGAGATGGACGAGATGAAGTTCGACATGGGCGGTGCGGCCAGCGTGCTGGGCGTGTTCCGGGCGCTGGGCGAGCTCAAGCCTGCGGTCAATGTGGTGGGACTGATCCCGAGCTGCGAGAACATGCCCGATGGCCGTGCCATCAAGCCCGGCGACGTGGTGACGAGCATGAGCGGGCAGACCATCGAGATTCTCAACACCGACGCCGAAGGCCGCCTGATCCTGTGCGATGCGCTCAGCTATGCCGAGCGCTTCAAGCCCGCGGCGGTGGTGGACATCGCCACGCTGACCGGCGCCTGCGTGATCGCCCTGGGCGCGGTGCGCAGCGGCCTGTTCAGTACCGACGACGCGCTGGCCCAGCGCCTGCTCACGGCCGGTGAGGCCGCGCAGGACCTGGCCTGGCGCATGCCGCTGGACGAGGAGTACGCCGAGGGACTCAAGAGCAACTTTGCGGATGTGGCCAACGTGGCCGGACGTGCGGGCGGCGCCATCACGGCGGCCAAGTTCCTGCAGCGCTTCGCGGGCAAGTTTCCCTGGGCGCACCTGGACATCGCGGGCACGGCCTGGAAGAGCGGGGCGGCCAAGGGCTCGACGGGCCGCCCGGTCGGCCTGCTGCTGGAATTCCTGCTGGTGCAGGCCCAGGGTGGACCGCGTGCGCGCAAGGCCTGAGGCCAGGCGGATCCCATGACCGAGGTGGCCTTCCATTTCAATGCGCCGGACAAGCAGGCCTATGCCTGCCGATTGCTGCGCAAGGCCGTGGCGGGCGGCGCCCGGGTGGTGGTCACCGCGCCATCGGACGAGCTGGCGCGCCTGGATACCTTGCTCTGGACCTTCTCGCAGACCGATTTCATTGCCCACGCGCGCGCGCCGGGCGACGCGGAACTGATCGCCGCCTCCCCGGTGGTGCTGACCGAGGCGCCGGCCGCGGACGTTCTGCCGCACCGGCAAGTGCTGGTCAATCTGGGGACGGACCTGCCAGGCGGCTTCGAGCAGTACGAGCGCGTGATCGAGGTGGTCAGCCTGGACGAAGGCGACCGCCAGCAGGCACGGGGCCGCTGGAAGCAGTACACCGAGCGCGGCTACACCATCCAGCGCCATGACCTGAACCTCAAGAGCTGAAAGGCGGACCGCCATGACTGCCCTGTCCAAGAAGATCATGCGCAGCCTGCCCACGCTCACCGAAGTGGTGCCGGCGCAGGCGCCGGCCGCCCCCGCGCCGGCAGGCGGTGCCGCGCTGGACGAGGAGGCCCTGATGCAGCGCGTGCTGCAGCGCCTGGAGCTGACACTGGACGAGCAGGTGCGCCAGGTCGTGGCCACGGTCCTGGACGAGCAGATGAAGGAGCTGGCGCCGCGCATCCGCCAGCGGGTGGACGCCGCGGTGCGCAAGGCCGTG
>JAIERT010000118.1 GCA_019746735.1 Burkholderiaceae bacterium
GCGAGTTCTTCGCCGCCATCCGCGAAGGCCGCGAGCCCAATGCCAGCGTGGCCCAGGTGCTGCCCTGCTACCAGGTTCTTCATCAGCTGGAGCAGCAGCTCAACGCCGGCTGATCCGCTACCATCGGTCAGACCCCAGGGGTCGGATCACGTGCCTCAGGCAACGTGTTCTGACCCCTTCGCACTTCCAGCGAGGAACAGAATGCAAGAACGCTCGATTGGTCCTTTCAAGGTGTCAGCCCTGGCGCTGGGCTGCATGAGCCTGAGCCATGCCTACGGCCAGCCGCCAGCGCCCGAGCACAGCGAGCGCCTGCTGCTGTCGGCCCTGGATGCCGGTGTCACCCTGTTCGACACCGCGGCGCTCTATGGCTTCGGTGCCAACGAAACCCTGGTGGGGCGTGTGCTCAAGGCCCACCGCAGCAGATACACCCTGGCCAGCAAGGGTGGCATGGCCGGCGTGGATGTGGCCGGTGACGGCAAGCTCGTGCGCGTGATCGACGGCCGACCCGAGGCCATCCGCAAGAACTGCGAAGACAGCCTGCGCCGCCTGGGTACCGACGTGATCGATCTCTACTACCTCCACCGCTGGGACAAGAAGGTGCCCATCGAGGACAGCGTGGGCGAGCTCTCGCGCCTGGTCGAGCGCGGCCATGTGCGCACCATCGGTCTGTCCGAGGTGTCGGCCGCCACGATACGCAAGGCCCACGCCGTGCACCCGCTGGCCGCCGTGCAGACCGAGTACTCGCTCTGGACGCGCAACCCTGAGATCGCCGTGCTCCAGACCTGCCAGGAGCTCGGTATCGCCTTCGTGGCCTTCAGTCCCGTGGCGCGCGGTTTCCTGACGGGCCGGCTGCGCGATGTGCAGGCCCTGGACGCCAAGGACATCCGCCGTGGCATGCCGCGTTTCGAGCCGGCCAACTACACGGGCAACCTCCAGCTGCTGCCGGCCTATGAGGCCGTGGCGCGAGAGGCTGGCTGCACCCCGGCCCAGCTCGCGCTGGCCTGGTTGCTGCACAAGGCGCCGCACATCATCCCGCTCTTCGGCACCACGAACGTGGACCATCTGGCCGAGAACCTCGGGGCCGAGAAGGTGCAGCTCACACCTGCGCTCATGGCCCAGGCGGAGGCCGTGATCAACCAGCGGACGGTGGTGGGCAACCGCTACAGCGAGCAGAGCAACCGCGAAGTCGATACGGAGGTCTTCTGACCATGTCCACGACCCTCATGCTCCTGCCCGGCCTCAACTGCGACGCCGCGGTCTGGGCCCCGCAGGTCGCTGCGCTCCAGGGTCAGGCCCGTTGCGTCGTTCCGGCCTGGGGCCTGCGCGACTCGCTCACCGCCATGGCCCAGCAGGTGCTGGACGAAGCGTCCACCGAACGTTTCTCTGTGGCTGGCCATTCCATGGGTGGCCGGGTGGCGCTGGAGCTCATGCGTCTGGCGCCGCAGCGCGTGGAACGCCTGGCGCTGCTGGACACGGGCACGCACCCGCTGGCCGCCGGCGAGGCGGGGGAGAAAGAGCGGGCAGGGCGCATGGCCCTGCTCAAGGTGGCACAGACCCAGGGCATGCGCGCCATGGCCCAGGAGTGGGCCAAGGGCATGGTACACCCGGACCGCATCGGCGGCCCCGTCTTCGACGAGGTGCTGGCCATGTTCGACCGCGGCAGCGCCGCGCAGTACGCCGCGCAGATCCATGCGCTGCTGAACCGGCCCGATGCGGCGCCGCTGCTGCCGGGCATCACCTGCCCCACATTGGTCCTGACGGGCCGCCAGGACGCCTGGAGCGGCCCGGCCCAGCACGAGGCCATGGCCGCGGCCATCCCCAACGCGCAACTGGTCATCGTGGAAGACAGCGGCCACATGACGACCCTGGAGCAGCCGCAGGCGGTGAGTGCCGCGCTCGCGGACTGGTTGCGGCGGCCGGTCTGAGGGCCGCTCAGCTGACCATCACAGGTGCTGCTGGCGGCGGACCCTGCAGTTGCACGGTGCGTGCGGGCAGGGCGAAGCGGATGCCACGCGCATGCAGCTCGCGCACGAGCTGCAGGTTGATGGCCTGCTGCACGTCCATATAGGTCGCGAACCCCGGATCCAGCACGTAGTAGACCGCCTCGAAGTCCAGCGAGTGCACGCCGAAGCCCTTGAAGTGGGCGCGGTCGAAGCGCACGCCAGGCTGGGCCTCGATGGCGGCGCGGATCACGCCGGGCAGGGCCTCGAGCGCATCGGCCGGTGTGTCATAGGTCACGCCGATGGTGAAGAGGGCGCGGCGTTCGCTCAT
>JAIERT010000086.1 GCA_019746735.1 Burkholderiaceae bacterium
TGTCGGCCATGCGCTTCATCTCCTCGCGTTCCTTGCCCACCGCACGCACCTTGACCATCATGAGCTCGCGCTCGATATAAGCTCCCTCGGTCAGGTCCACCACCTTCACCACCTCGATGAGTCGGTTCAGGTGCTTGGTGATCTGCTCGATCACGTCATCCGAGCCGGTGGTCTGGATGGTCATGCGCGAGAGGCTGGCATCCTCGGTTGGTGCGACGGTGAGGGATTCGATGTTGTAGCCACGGGCCGAGAACAGGCCCACGACACGGGAGAGAGCGCCAGGCTCGTTCTCCAGCAGCAGTGCAATGATGTGTTTCATGTATGGATTCCTCTTTTCGACTGTGCGGAAGATTGCGCTTCCGCCGCCCTCCCCGGATGGCGGTAACCATCCAGCTCGGCGGTCAATAGATTCGTCTTGAGTTGAGGTGGTGCGGCCTCGTCGGCTGCACCGGCTTAAAGGTCTTCCGCTCCCAGCAGCATCTCGGTGATGCCCTTGCCGGCCTGCACCATCGGGAACACGTTCTCGGTGGGATCGGTACGGAAGTCCATGAAGACCGTGCGGTCCTTGAGCTTGCGCGCCTCACGCAGTGCGGGCTCCACATCCTGCGGCTTCTCGATCAGCATGCCGACATGGCCATAGGCCTCGGCCAGCTTGACGAAGTCGGGCAGCGCGTCCATGTAGCTGTGGCTGTAGCGTCCGGAATACTCGATTTCCTGCCACTGGCGCACCATGCCCAGGTAGCGGTTATTCAGCGACAGGATCTTGATCGGCGTGTTGTACTGCAGGCAGGTCGAAAGCTCCTGGATGCACATCTGCACCGAACCCTCGCCCGTCACGCAGTACACCTCGCTCTCGGGCTTGGCCAGCTTGATGCCCATGGCGTAGGGGATGCCAACGCCCATGGTGCCCAGCCCGCCGGAGTTGATCCAGCGGCGCGGCTCATTGAACTTGTAGTACTGGGCCGCCCACATCTGGTGCTGGCCGACGTCGGACGTGATGTAGGTGTCGACATCCCGGGTCATGTTCCACAGAGTCTCGATCACGAACTGCGGCTTGATGACCTCGGTGTTGCCACGGTCGTACTTCATGCAGTCGCGCTTGCGCCAGCCATCGATGGCGCCCCACCAGCCGGCCAGGGCCTGGGCGTCTGGCCGCAGCGGGCTTTCCTTGATCATCGCGATCATCTCGGTCAGCACGTCCTTGACGTCACCCACGATCGGGATGTCGACCTTGACCCGCTTAGAGATGCTCGAAGGATCAATGTCGATGTGGATGATCTTGCGCTCGTTCTGCGCGAAATGCTTGGGATTGCCGATCACGCGGTCATCGAAACGCGCCCCCACCGCCAGCAGGACGTCGCAGTTCTGCATGGCATTGTTGGCCTCGATGGTGCCGTGCATGCCCAGCATGCCGAGGAACTTGGCATCGGTCGCCGGATAGGCGCCCAGGCCCATCAGGGTATTGGTGACGGGATAACCCAGCATGTCCACCAGGGTGCGCAGCTCGGCCGTGGCGTTGCCCAGCAGCACGCCGCCGCCGGTGTAGATGTAGGGGCGCTTGGCAGTCAGCAGCAACTGCAGCGCCTTGCGGATCTGGCCGGCGTGGCCCTTGCGCACCGGGTTGTAGGAGCGCATCTCCACCGTCTCGGGGTAACCGCTGTAGGGCACCTTCTTGAAGGACACATCCTTGGGGATGTCCACCACCACCGGGCCGGGGCGGCCGCTGCGGGCGATGTGGAAAGCCTTCTTCAGGGTCTCGGCCAGGTCCTTGGCGTCCTTGACCAGGAAGTTGTGCTTGACGATGGGGCGCGTGATGCCCACCGTGTCGCACTCCTGGAACGCATCCAGGCCAATGGCTGCCGTCGGCACCTGACCCGTGATGATGACCATGGGAATGCTGTCCATATAGGCCGTGGCAATGCCGGTCACGGCATTGGTCACACCCGGACCCGAGGTCACCAGCGCCACGCCCACGTCGCCCGTGGCGCGCGCATAGCCGTCGGCGGCGTGCACGGCAGCCTGCTCGTGACGCACCAGAATGTGCTGGATGGTGTCCTGCTTGTAGAAAGCGTCGTAGATGTGGAGGACGGCGCCGCCGGGATAACCCCAGACGTACTTGACATCCTCTGCCTGCAGGGCCTTGACGAGGATCTCGGCGCCGCGCAGTTCCTCCGAGCCGGCCGCAGATGCAGCAGCCGCCGAAGTGATTTCAGCCTTGGAAATTTCCATGATCAACCTTTGTGAATTTCTCTGACGAAAAACCTTGGGTGCCC
>JAIERT010000295.1 GCA_019746735.1 Burkholderiaceae bacterium
AAACCTCCCGTTCCCAGCGCGTGCTCTGGCTGCTCGAAGAGCTGGGCCTGCCCTATGAGCTCAAGGTCTATGCGCGCGACCCGCGCACGCGCCTGGCGCCGCCCGAGCTCAAGCAGATCCACCCCCTGGGCAAGTCACCCGTCATCACCGATGGCGACGAAATCATCGCCGAGTCGGGCGCCATCCTCGAATACCTGGCTGAGCGTTACGGCGCCCAGGCGCCCGCCGAGCTCTCCGGGCTGGTCCCGGCCGTGGGTACGCCCGCGCACCGCCAGAACCGCTTCTGGATGCATTACGCCGAGGGCTCGCTGATGAACTGGCTGGTGATGAAGCTGGTCTTCATCAGCATCCCGCGCCAGCGCATGCCCTTCTTCGTCAAGCCCATCGCCCGCAAGCTCTGCGGCACCGTGATCGCCAAGCTGATCGAGCCCAATGTGGTCGGCGGCCTGGCCTATATGGAGCAGCAGCTGGCGAGGCACGCCTGGTTTGCGGGCGATGCCATCAGCCTTGCCGACTTCCAGATGAGCTTTGCCGTCGAGGCTGCACTTTCGCGCGGCACCGACACGACGCCCTATCCCCATGTGCGTGCCTTGCGTGAGCGCGTGAACGCCAGGCCGGCCTACCAGCGCGCGCTGCAGCGCGGCGGTCCGGTGATTGCCGGGCTGGGCTGAACCCGGCGCCCTGCCATCGCTGCATGTCAGGCCGGTGAATCCGGCATGACGGCACATGCTTGACCGCCCCGCGGCCGGTCCTTACATTGGGCGGCGAGGCGCCCCATCGGGCGCACGCTCAGGGGGATGTCATGCGGCTCGCCAGTTACAACGTCGAGAACCTGTTCAACCGCGCCAAGGTCATGAACCTCGGTGCCTGGCGCGAGGGCAAGCCCGTGCTGGAGGCCTTCGCAGCACTCAACAGCCTGCTGGGCGAGGCCAGCTACACGGCGGCCCGCAAGAGCCGCATGGCCGCCTTGCTGATCGAGCTGGGGCTGGAGAAGTCCGACACCGGGCCTTATGTGACGCTGCGCCGCAACCGCGGTGCCCTGCTCAAGCGGCCCAAGACCGGTGGCCTCGAGATCACGGCCCAGGGTCGCGACGACTGGGTGGGTTCGCTGGAGCTGATTCCCGAACCCATCAACCACGTGGCCATCCAGAACACGGCGCGCGTGATCGCGGACCTGAAGGCCGACGTGCTGGCCGTGGTCGAGGCTGAGAACCGCACGGCCCTGCTGGGCTTCAATGACAAGGTGATCACCGCCGTCGGCGGGCAGCCCTACCACCACGTCATGGTGATTGACGGCAACGACGAGCGCGGCATCGACGTGGGCTTGCTGACCGCGCAGGGTTATCCCATCGGCGAGATGTACAGCCATGTGGATGACCGGGACAGCAAGGGGCAACGTGTATTTTCGCGCGATTGTCCCGAGTACACGATCCAGACACCTTCGGGACGTCCTCTTGTGCTGCTGATCAATCACCTCAAGAGCAAGGGCTATGGCTCCCTTGCCCAGTCTTCGGCACGGCGTCGCCTGCAGGCGCTCAGGGTGCAGGAAATCTACCAACGCCTGCGTGACGTCGGCAGCGACCATGTGGCCGTGGTGGGGGACTTCAACGACACGCCCGACAGCGAGGCGCTGGCGCCCTTGCTGCAACAGACGGACTTGCGTGATGTGGCCGGGCATCCGGCGTTCGAGGACGGTGGACGCCCCGGCACCTATGGCGCCTGCACCGCGGCCAACAAGATCGATTACATCCTGCTCTCACCCGCGCTCTGGGCCTTGTGCCGCGGCGGCGGCATCGACCGCCTGGGCATCTGGCCCGGCGTCAGGCCCGCGAAATGGCCGGTCCTGGAGACGCTGCTTGAAGAGAACCAGGCCGCTTCCGACCATGCGGCCGTCTGGTGCGACCTGGACCTCTAGGCCCGCACGTCGCTCAGGCGCCTGCGGTCTCCAGACTCTCGGCCCAGGCCAGGGCCTGCAGGTGCGCCCAGTTGACCTGGTGGTTGGAGAGCTGCAGCTGCGTGGCCGCGCGTGCAAAGGCCTCGTCATCGGCCGACTCGCAGGCCAGCGTGAGCTCCAGAAAGGGCGCGTACATGCCCTTGCGCTGCAGCAGCGCGTCCGTGATGTTGGAGGACAGCGAGATGGATTCCAGCGCCTGCGCCATCGGCAGGCCCAGCATGGTGTCGAGCAGGGAGAAGATGCCGACGACAAAGGCGTCATCGGCGTGTTCGGGCGGCAGCAGCTCGGCCACCAGCAGCTCCATGAGGCGGCCGCGGACCACGGCCATCTTGCCTACGGCCGGGGCCG
>JAIERT010000126.1 GCA_019746735.1 Burkholderiaceae bacterium
AATACCGCACCGCCGTGAAGAACGTCGAAAAGGCTGTTCTGACCGGTGACAAGGCCAAGGCCACCGAACTGTTTGCGAAGATGCAAGCCGTGGTGGACACCGTGGCCGACAAGGGCATCTTCCACAAGAACAAGGCCTCTCGCGACAAGAGCCGCCTGTCCGCCAAGGTCAAGGCCCTGGCCGCCGCCTGATCACAGGCAAATCGCACGGAGCCCTCGGGCTCTGCCGTTTGTAACGGGTGCGCTGTCAGCAAAGCAAAAAAACCGCCTTCGGGCGGTTTTTTTGTGTCCATTCGATCCTCGCGCTCAGTTCAGCGGACGACCCTGGGCATCGAACTCGCGGACCTGCAGGCCGTTGTCGCGGGCGAAGTTGATGCAGAAGTCCCAGGCCATGGGCTCAGCGTCGCGCAGATCGCGGTTGACGATCACGCACTTGATGTTGTCGACGGAGCTGGGCACGCACCAGGGGGAGTAGCCCAGGTGGCTGCCAGGTTGCGGCCCACCGGGACGGAACTGGCTCATGACGCCGGCCAGGCGTTCGGCCCAGTCGCTGGGGCGAAACGCCTTGCCCGTGCGGGTCAGTCCGAGAATGAAGACTTCTTTGGCGGCGTTGGAGACCATGGGTAGGGGCTCGGGCAGCGGACGCGGGCTGGGTAGAGCGCTGGTCCGCCGGGGGAGGGCTGGGAGTATTATATCTTATATAAGACTTGAACCCGACAGCGATCGATCGATGGCGACCGCGCCTGCGTGGCGCAGGCACGGTCTTGCATCAACCGGTGCAACAGGCTCTAAAATCACCGCTCAACGGCCCAACTTTCGTTGGGCCGCCTTTGTTTCCAGACCCCCGGAGTGTGTAGCCATGAACGCCCCTGCCGTCAAGCCAGCCGCCGCTGCTTCCCCGCACGTGATGAACACCTACGGCCGCGTGCCGATCGCGCTGTCGCACGGTGAGGGCTGCCGCGTCTGGGACATCAACGGCAAGGAGTACCTGGACGCGCTGGCCGGCATCGCCGTCAACACGCTGGGCCACAAGCACCCCAAGCTGGTGCCGGCGCTGCAGGACCAGATCGCGAAGCTGATCCACACCTCCAACTACTACCACGTGCCCCTGCAGGAAGAGCTGGCGAAGAAGCTGGTCGAGATCTCGGGCATGAGCAACGTCTTCTTCTGCAACACCGGCCTGGAGGCCAACGAGGCCGTGCTCAAGCTGGCGCGCAAGTACGGCCATGACAAGGGCATCCAGAATCCGCAGATCGTGGTGTACGAGCGCGCCTTCCACGGCCGCTCCATCGCCACGCTGAGCGCGACGGGCAACGAGAAGATCCAGAAGGGCTTCGGCCCGCTGGTGCCGGGTTTCATCCGCGTGCCGCTCAACGACATTGAGGCCCTGAAGAAGGCCACGGCCAACAACCCCGACGTGGTGGCCGTGTTCTTCGAGACCATCCAGGGCGAAGGCGGCATCAACGCCATGCGCAACGAGTACCTGCGCGCCGTGCGCGAGCTCTGCACCGAGCGCGACTGGCTGCTGTGCATCGACGAGGTGCAGAGCGGCATGGGCCGCACGGGCAAGTGGTTCGCCCACCAGTGGGCCGGCATCGTGCCCGACGTGATGGCCCTGGCCAAGGGCCTGGGCTCGGGCGTGCCCATCGGCGCGGTCGTGGCCGGCCCCAAGGCGGCCGACATCTTCCAGCCGGGCAACCACGGCACCACCTTCGGCGGCAACCCGCTGGCCATGCGCGCGGGCGTCGAGACCCTGCGCATCATGGAAGAAGACCACCTGCTGCAGCGCGCCGAACAGATGGGCCGCTACCTGGGCGACAAACTGCGTCAGGCGCTGGGCAGCCACCCGGGCGTGAAGGAGATCCGTGCCCATGGCCTGATGATCGGCATCGAACTGGCCAAGCCCTGCGGCGTGCTGATCGGCCGTGCGGCCGAGGCCGGTCTGCTGATCAGCGTGACGGCCGAGAGCGTGATCCGTCTGCTGCCGCCGCTGATCATCACCGAGGCCGAGATCGACGAGCTGCTGGCCCGTCTGCTGCCCCTGGTGCGTGACTTCCTCGCCGAGGCCTGAGGACGGCGCGATGACGACGAAACTCAAGCATTACCTGAAATTCAGCGACCTCACGGCTGCGGAATACGCCTACCTCTTCGAGCGCACCGCGCTGATCAAGCGGAAGTTCAAGGCCTACGAGAAGCACCAGCCCCTGGTGGACCGCACCCTGGCCATGATCTTCGAGAAGGCCTCCACGCGCACGCGCGTGAGCTTCGAGGCCGGCATGTACCAGCTCGGCGGCAGCGTGGTGCACCTGACCACGGGCG
>JAIERT010000042.1 GCA_019746735.1 Burkholderiaceae bacterium
TGCAGCGCGACCTGGTGCGCCCCTACTACTTCAAGAGCAACGAGCGTCTGCCCCAGTACGCCACCGAGGCCGTGCTGCGCAAACGCGTGGCCGAACTGCCCTCGGTGCGGGTGCTCTACGGCTGGACCGCCGAATCCTTGCAGGTGGAGACGGATGCCGTTCACGTCACCACTGTCACCCGCGACGGCACCCAACGCCTCGCCTTGCACGCTGACTATGCCGTGGGCTGTGACGGCAGCCGCTCCCTGGTCCGCACGCAGGCCGGCATCACCCAGACCCTGGCCGATCACGACCGCATGATGGTGCTGCTGGTCTTCCGCTCGCACGGCCTGCACGAGCTGCTGGCACGCTATCCCGGCAAGTCCTATTACAACGTGCTGCAGCCCGAATTGCAGGGCTACTGGAAGTTCTTCGGCCGCGTGGATCTGGGCTCGACCTGGTTCTTCCACGCCCCGGTCCCCGTGGGCACAACCCGGGACAACTTCGACTTCCAGGCCTATCTGCACGAAGCCGTGGGCGCCGAGTTCGACGTGGACTTCGAGCACATCGGTTTCTGGGACCTGCGCTTTGCCCTGGCCGACAGCTATCGCGCAGGTCGTGTGTTCGTGGCGGGCGACGCGGCGCACAGCCATCCGCCCTATGGCGGTTACGGCGTCAACACGGGGTTCGAGGACGCACGCAACCTGGGCTGGAAACTCGCGGCCCAGCTGCAAGGCTGGGGCAGCGAGGCCCTGCTCGATTCCTACCACCAGGAACGCCACGGCGTGTTCGCCTCCACCGCACGCGACTTCATCGCCCGCTCCATCGAGACCGACCGGGCCTTCCTCGAAGCCCACGCACCCGACCGCGATCGCCCAGCCTTCGAGCAGGCCTGGCAGGCCCGGAGCCTGGGCGCCGTCGGGGAGGTCCACGCTTTCGAACCCCATTACGAAGGTTCACCCTTCATCGCGGCCGATTACCCGGGCGCCAGCGGCGGCAGCGCCAAAGGCAGTCACAGCTTCCGGGCCCGGCCGGGTCATCACCTTGCACCGGCCACGCTCTCGGCGGGCGACAACGTCTACGACCGCCTGGGCCCGGGCTGGACGCTGCTGGCCCTGGACGCGAACGCCGCCGCCGTCCAGGCTTGCCTCGATAGGGCACGTGCCCTGCAACTACCGCTGACCCTGATCGAAGACACGCGTGAACAGGAACGTGCGCGCTACGAAGCGCGCCTGATCCTGGTGCGTCCCGACCAGTTCGTCGCCTGGGTGGATGACGGAACCGCCACGGACCACGATGCCGCTCATGCGCTCGCGCAGGTGACAGGCCGACACTGAGGCGGCCCCTGCGCTGACCCATAATCAGCGCATGCCCTCACGCCCAGGCCAGCCCCATGCGTCCCTGATCGGCTGGCTCTCGCTCACCCAACTCATCAGCTGGGGCAGCGTCTTTTACCTCTTCGGCCTGCTGCTCGAACCCGTCGAGCAGGACCTGGGCCTGAGCCGCGCGGAGGCCTCACTGGCCTTCAGCCTGGGCCTGCTGGCGGAGGGACTGCTGGCCTGGCCCGTGGGCCGATGGATCGACAGCGGCCGCGAGCGCGTCGTCATGACCCTGGGCTCGCTGATACTGGCTGTGGGCCTGGTGCTGCACAGCCTGATCGAGAGCCGCACTGGGTATTACGCCGTCTGGCTGCTGCTGGGTGCCGGGCTGAGCGCCACGCTCTACTCGCCGGCTTTCGCCGTGGTGATCCGTCGTTACCCGCACGACTTTCGCCGTGCCATCATCGTGATCACGTTTCTCGGAGGACTGGCAAGCACGGTTTTTCTTCCGCTGACCGCCTGGCTGATTGCACACCTGGGCTGGCGCCACGCGCTGTGGCCCTTGGCCGCGCTGCACCTGCTCGTCTGTGCACCCATCCATGCAATGGTGCTGCGTCAGGCACCCCAGCCTCGCGCCGGACCGATCTCCACCCCCAAACCCGGCCTGCGCCACCATGTGTTCAGCGCCCCCTATCTGCTGGTCGGGGTCTTCATCGTGCTGCTCATGGGCGTGACCGCGGCACTGCCGGCGCACATGGTGAGCCTGTTGCGCAGCTACGGTCTGGCCGAGACCTGGGTCATCGCCGTACCCGCGACCGTCGGTTTGCTGCAGGTCGGGGGACGGGCCCTGCTGTTCTTCTTTGAACGCCACCTGAACCTGCATCTGGTCAACCGGCTGATCCCCTGCCTGATTCCGCTGGGTCTGCTCATCCTGTTGCTGGCGCCGCTGGCGGGCACGTTCCAGATCGCGCTGGTGGTGGTGTTTGTCGTGGTCTATGGCATGGGCAACGGCATGCTCACCATCGTCAAGGGCAC
>JAIERT010000020.1 GCA_019746735.1 Burkholderiaceae bacterium
AGACTTCCTCAGCCCGGTGCAGTTTGAAGACGGCTTAAAGGGCTAAGCAAACCGTCCGGGAAACCGGGGGAAGCCCATGATACGCTTCCATGTGCCGCAACAGCTCTGGCAATTCCTTGGTACCCAGCCGAGCGTAGTTCACCCTCTTCCGTGTCGGAAGAATGTCGCTGGGTCTGATGTCAATGGCTGGGTTGCGCTGGGCGAGGCCGTGGGCGATGGCGTAGCGAAACACCTGGCCGGTTGTCTGCAATGCGCGCTTTGCAATGTCCAGTGCACCACGCGCGGCAATGGCCTTCACCATCGCCACAAGTTCCGAAGCTTCTATGGCATTAACAGGCCGGGTTCCGATGGCAGGAAATATGTCAGCCTCCAGGCGACGCCAAACATAAACCGTGTGGTTGTCGCTGCGAGTCGTTTTCCAATGCTCCCACCAGAGGCGAGCTACCGCAGCAAACGAGTTTTCTGCCGATTGCTGCCGCGCAAGCTTGTCAGCCTTGCGCTTGATCATGGGATCGCTCCCAGACGCAAGGAGCTTGCGCGCATTGGCCATAGCGTCGCGCGCCTGGGCAATGCTCACATCCGGGTAGGCACCCAATGCCATGACTTTCTCTTTGCCATCGACCCGGTATTTCCAGCGCCAGAGCTTGGAGCCCTTTTCGGTGACCAAGAGGTACAAACCCTTTCCGTCACTCAGCTTGACCGGGCTGGCGCTGGGTTTCGTCTTCTTGACGGCGGTATCGGTGAGGGGCATGGGGGCTCCGAATCGGCGGTTTTGGAGAAATACCCCCAAGATCCAGCCTCGATACCCCCAACGATACCCCCAACAGGCATCGGCTTGCAAGAAGCGTTGTTGGACGTCAGAAAACAAAAAAGCCCCGTGGCTAGGGGCTTTTAGGGGATTTTCTGGACTGTTTTGAACAGTCTGAAACGTATCCATGGCGGAGAGGGCGGGATTCGAACCCGCGGTGAGTTTTACCCCACGCACGCTTTCCAGGCGTGTGACTTAAACCGCTCATCCACCTCTCCGAAGCCCGCTATTGTAGCCGAGCCCGGCAGGCCTGCGGCGTCAGCAGCGGACAGAAAAAGAAAAAGCGCCCGCAGGCGCTCTTTCCGGGAGCGGGCGGTGATCAGCGGATCACGGCGAGCTGCTCGCGCGACTGGCCCTTGTAGGTGAACAGGGTCAGCGCGCCGTTCTTGATGTCGCCCTTCTCGTCGAAGGCGATCGGACCGGTCACGCCCTTGTAGTCGGACGTGGCGGCCAGCACCGGCAGGTACTTGGCGGGATCGGAGGAACCGGCCTTGACCATGGCGGCAACCATGACCTTGGTGGCGTCGTAGACGTACGGTGCATAGAGCTGCACGTCGACATTGAACTTGGCCTTGAAGTCGGCACGGAACTTGTCCATGCCCGCCTTGGCCTCGCCCTCGACACCACCGGCCTCGGCGCAGAAGACCTGCTCGCTGCCGATCGCGTCACCGGCCAGCTTGCTGAGCTCGGCTGTGCAGATGCCGTCGCCACCCATGAACTTGGCCGTGATGCCCAGCGACTTCATCTGCTTGAGCATGGGGCCGCCCACGGCGTCCATACCGCCGAAGAAGACCACGTCGGGCTTCTTGCCCTTGATGCTGGTCAGGATGGCGTTGAAGTCGGTGGCCTTGTCGGTCGTGAACTCCTTGGCCACGATCTTGGCGCCCGCGGCCTCGGCGGCCTTGGTGAACTCCTCGGCCACGCCCTGGCCGTAGGCCGTGCGGTCGTCGATCACGGCCACGTTCTTGGCCTTGAGGGTTTCAACCGCGTACTTGCCCAGGGTGCTGCCCAGGTGCACATCGTCAGCCACCACGCGGAAGGCCGTCTTGTAGCCCTGGCGGGTGTACTTGGGATTGGTCGCGGAAGGCGAAATCTGCGGGATGCCGGCGTCGCTGTAAATCTTGGAGGCCGGGATCGTGGTGCCGGAGTTCAGGTGACCGATCACGCCGACCACCTTGGCATCGGCCAGCTTCTGGGCCACAGCCGTGCCCTGCTTGGGATCGGCGCCGTCGTCCTCGGCCATGAGCTCCAGCTTGACCTTCTGGCCATTGATCACGACACCCGCCGCGTTGAGTTCGTCGATCGCCATGCGCGCGCCAAGCTCGTTGTCCTTGCCCAGGTGGGCGATGGGCCCGCTGACCGGCCCGACATGGCCGACCTTCACGACGGGCATGGGTGCGGCGGCGCCGGGGGCGGCGGCCTCCTCCTTCTTGCCGCAGGCAGCCAGCAGGGCTGCCGCGGCCACGATGGCCAGGACACGATTCACTTGTTTCAGACGCATGGTGAACTCCAGATTATTGAATTGAGCAGGTC
>JAIERT010000166.1 GCA_019746735.1 Burkholderiaceae bacterium
GCGAGACGTTGATCGAGATGTCGTGCTTGATGTTCAGGCCTTCCTGGGCCTGGGCCAGGGGGATGCTCTCGCGGATGTGCCACAGGGCCTTGGCCTGGGCCATGCTTTCGGCGACCACGGCGTCGGTCACGCAGCCGGCTTCCATGGCGGCTTCGAGCAGGCGTTCGAACTGTTCGCGGGCGTGGGTTTCCGATTCGTTGTCCGAGTTCTCCAGCACCACGCACCAGGGCGATTCCTGCCAGAAGGGCACGCGCTGTTGCGGGAAGTGCTTGGCGACCAGGCTCAGCGCAAACTGGCCCATGACCTCGAAGCCGGTCAGGCCCGCACTCAGGTGTTCGTGCGCCAGGCCCAGCAGCTGCACGGCGGCCTCCATCGACGGCACAGCGGCCAGGGCGGTGAGTTGGGCCTTGGGCAGGGGGTAGATCTTCATGGTCGCGCCGGTGATCACGCCCAGTGTGCCCTCGGAGCCGATGAAAAGATGGCGCAGGTCGTAACCCGTGTTGTCCTTGCGCAGGCCCAGCAGGCCGTCCCAGACCTCGCCCTGGGCCGTCACGACTTCCAGGCCCAGACAGAGTTCGCGCGTGTTGCCGTAGCGCACGACCTGGGTGCCGCCGGCGTTGGTGCCCAGGTTGCCGCCGATGGTGCAGCTGCCCTCGGAGGCCAGGCTCAGGGGGAAGAGGAAGCCGGCCTTCTCGCACTCGTCCTGCAGGTTCTGCAGCACGCAGCCCGCGTCTACGGTGATGGTCAGGTTGCCGGCGTCGAGCTGGCGCACCTTGTTCATGCGCGTGAGGCTCAGCACCACCTGGCTGCCGCTCTCGTCGGGCGTGGAGCCGACCACCATGCCGGTGTTGCCGCCCTGCGGCACCATGGCCACGCGTGCGGCCGCGCAGGCCTTCACCACGGCCGCCACCTCCTGCGTGTTGCCGGGGCGCACCACGGCCAGCGCCACGCCGCGCTCGCGGCCGCGCCAATCGAGCTCCCAGGCCGTGAGGTCGGCGGCCGGGTCTTCGTGGGTCAGCACATAGGGTGTGCCGACGATGCTGCGCAGCTGGTCCAGCAGCGCCTTCTGTTCAGACGTGAGATTCATGATGGGGCGGTTTCGGTTTGGCCGGCCTCGCGCGCGGCGCGCAGACGCAGACGGATGTGCAGGGTGCAGCCGATGAAGAGGGCGATACTCAGCAGCACCTCGAGCACGGCCAGCCAGGCGCCGGGGGCGGGCTCGCTGGTGGCGCGCACCAGGCCTTCGAGCACATAGAGCCAGACCAGCAGGCTGAGCCAGCGGTAGGTGTACATGCGGTTCTTGAGCAGGCCGGCCAGCGGCAGGCACAGGGGCAGGACCTTGAGCGCGAGCCAGGAGCCGCCGGGGCGGATCGGGGCCAGCCAGAGCTCCCAGGCCAGGCCGAGCACGATCAGGCCCAGGAGGCTGGCCACGGTCAGGCGGCGGCTCAGCGTGACGTGGGGTGCAGAGTCATTCATCGAAGCTGGCATCATAGCGGCATGAGCCTGCCCCTACGTCTGCAAGAGTTGCTCGGCGACCTCTCGCGCTTCCCCTGGAAGAACACCGCCCTGACCCTGCGCGAGCGTTTCCGCGAGGACCGCCTGGGCCTGTCCGCCAGCAGCCTGACCTTCACCACCACCATCGCCCTGGTGCCCCTGCTGACCGTGGCCCTGGCCCTGTTCACGGCCTTCCCCATGTTCGCCAAGTTCCAGGACGTGCTGCAGAAGTGGCTGGTGGAGAGCCTGGTGCCCGACAACATCGCACGCCAGGTGCTGGGTTATCTCACCCAGTTTGCCAGCCGAGCCGGGCGTCTGGGCTGGGCCGGTCTCACGGTGCTGTTCTTCACCGCGCTGAGTCTGGTCTTCACCATCGACCGCACGCTCAATGCCATCTGGCGCGTGCGCCGGCCCCGGTCCTTCGGCCAGCGTCTGCTGGTCTACTGGGCCGCGCTGACGCTGGGGCCGCTGCTGCTCGCGGTCAGCCTGACCATCACCTCCTACATCGTCACGGCCTCGCGCGGCATGGTGGGCGGCATGCCCGGGGGCCTGCGCCTGCTGCTCGACAGCGTGGAGTTCCTGCTGGTGGCCGCAGGCCTGGCCGCGACCTATCACTATGTGCCCCACACCCGCGTCAAGTGGACCCATGCCTGGGCCGGCGCATTGTTCGCGACCCTGGCGCTGGAAGGCGCCAAGAAGCTGCTCACGCTCTATCTGAAGGCGGTGCCCACGTATTCGGCGGTCTACGGCGCCTTTGCCACCGTGCCCATCCTGCTGGTCTGGATCTATGTGGCCTGGGTCATCGTGCTGCTGGGGGCGGTGATCGCGGCCTACCTGCCCAGTCTGCTGGC